>JAEWGQ010000147.1 GCA_023388235.1 Actinomycetes bacterium
GCGAACGCCGCGACCCCGGCGAGCACCGCCCCGGCCACGGCGGCGACGGCGAACCCCCGGTTGATCGCCGTCAGCCCGCTCTCCTCGCCCCGCACCCGCGTCACCAGCACGCCGAGCGCCGCGACCACGGCGCCGATGGCGGTGACGATCAGCGGGAACACCAGGCCCTCCTCGCCGAACGCCGCCCGGCCGAGGATCAGCGCGGCCACCAGGGTGACCGCGTACGACTCGAACAGGTCGGCCGCCATGCCCGCGCAGTCGCCGACGTTGTCGCCCACGTTGTCCGCGATGGTCGCGGCGTTGCGGGGGTCGTCCTCCGGGATGCCCTGCTCGACCTTGCCGACCAGGTCGGCGCCCACGTCCGCCGCCTTGGTGAAGATGCCGCCGCCGACCCGCATGAACATGGCCAGCAGCGCCGCGCCGAAGCCGAAGCCCTCCAGGACCGCCGGCGCCTGCCCGCGGTACAGCAGCACCACCACGGCGGCGCCCAGCAGCCCGAGGCCCACGACCGACATGCCGACCACGCCGCCGGTGCGCAGCGCGATCCGCGCGCCCTCCGCCCGGCCGCCCGGCCGGGACGCCGCCGCCGCGACGCGGACGTTGGCGCGCGTCGCCAGCCACATGCCCAGGTACCCGATCGACGCCGAGAACCCCGCGCCGACCAGGAAGAACACGGACCGGCCGATCTTCACCCCCGCGTCGCCGGGCAGCAGGAACAGCAGCGCGAACACCACCACGGCGAACAGCACCAGCGTGCGGAGCTGCCGGGACAGGTACGCCGCGGCGCCCTCCTGCACGGCGGCGGCGATCGACCGCATGGCCGCCGACCCCTCGTCCGTGGCGAGGACCTGCCGGCGGAGCACCACCGCCACCACCAGCGCTGCGACCGCCACGGCGGCGATGACGGCGACCACCACGAGGCTCGCCGGACCGAGATCGACCATGCATCCTCCTCGGACACGGGCGCGACCTCCCCCGGCCGCCCCCGACCTCACCCGGCCCCGTTGCCGTGTGGAGGACGCCACTGTAGCCATACCCCGCCCGTGGCCGGGCTGGGCCGTCCGGGTGAACGGCGGCGCCGCACCCAACGTTCCCGGGGGGTTCCGCGTCCCACCGCACGACAGGATCCGACCGGGACGAAGGGGAGCGACGTGGGGTGGCAGGAGCAGGTGGCGACGTTCGTCGCCGAACGCGGCCCGGCGCTCGTGGGGTACGCGCGGCTGCTGACCGGCGACCACGACAGCGCGCAGGACCTCGTCCAGGAGGCGCTGGCCCGGACGTGGTCGCGCCGGCGGGCCGGTGCGGACATCACGTCGCTCGAGGGGTACGTGCGGGCTGCCGTGCTGACCGCCTACCTGGACCAGTACCGCCGCCGGCGGCTCTGGCAGGGGCGGGCGCACCTGTTCGCCGCGCCGGAGGCCGAGTCGGCGACCGCCGCGGCCACCGACTCCGCCGTGGACGTGGAGGACGCGCTGCGGCGCCTGCCGCCGCGGGAGCGGGCCTGCGTCGTCCTGCGGTTCTACGACGACCTCACGGTCGCCGGCATCGCCGCGCGGCTCGACGTGTCCGAGGGCGCGGTCAAGCGCTACCTGTCGGACGGGACGCGCCACCTGGGCGCGCTGCTGGGCGGGACACCGCTCGCCGAGACGGTCGAGGTGCGGACGGAGGACCAGCGATGAACGAGCAGGACCTGCACGACGTGCTCGGCGAGCTCGCCCGGCGCGGCGCCGACGAGCAGGCGGCACGCATGGCGCGGGGCGACGGGCTGTCCGCGCCACGGGCCGTCGCCGTGGCCGGTGCCCGGCGCCGGCGCCGCGCCGCCCTCGTCACCGGCGGGTCGGTGGCTGCCGTCGCGGCGCTGACCCTGAGCGGGTTCGCCCTGGTCGGGCAGCCCGATCCGCAGCCCGCCGGTCCGACGCCCGCCCCGTCGCCCACCGTCACGGCGCCGGCACCGTCCGCGTCGCCGGAGCCCTCGCCGAGCGGCACCGCGCAGCCGGACGACGGGGACGAGGAGGCACCGGAGGCCGCCGGGGCCGTGCTGCGCCCGTACCCCACCGCACCCTCCGTCGCGTGGACGACGCCGGCCAGCGCGTTCTGGTCCGGGGACACGTCGTTGCTCTACGGCGACGTCACGGCGATCCCGCACACCGTCGTGGGGTTCCGCGCGGTGTCCGCCGGAGGGACGTGGCTCCTCGCCGCGGGCGAGCCGCACTTCGAGGACCTCGTCGCGGTGGACGCCGCCACGGGCGCGATCCTCTGGCGGCTGCCCGCCGGCCGGTCCGCCGACCCCGACGCCACCTCGGAGGCGTGCGTCGGGGTGCACGACGGCCTCCTGGTCTGCCAGGGCGTCGCCGGGGACCACAGCGTGGTCCAGCTGCGGGACCCCGTCACCGGCCGCGTGGTGCGCTCGACCCCCGCCGCGGACCCCTTCATCGCGATGACCGACGGCGCGCTCGTCACGCACGGCGCCCGGGGCAGGGACCTGCACGTCACCGTCACCGACCTCGCGACCGGGGCCGTCCGTGCCGAGCTGACCGTCCCCGGCGTCGTCGGCGACCTGCCCGAGGGGATGGACGGCCAGATCATGGGGCTGCCCGCGGGAAGGCTCCTGCACGCCCGGGACGACGGGCACTACGCCTTCACGCTCGACACGCGCACGAACACCCTGCTCGACGACGGGTTCGCCCCCGCCGGCGCGCGCGCCGACGGGTGGGCGTTCCGCACGACGCCCGACGGCCGGACCGACGCGGTCGGACCCGACGGGCAGCACGTCGCGCTCCCGGGCACCGACGTCCCCCTCGTGGTCTGGGCGCCGGACCGCGGGATCACCGTGCCCCTGCTGTCCGGCTCGGACCCCGGCGACGGCCGTCCCGACCAGGTGAGCGCCGTCGACCCCGCGACGGGGTCGGTCGTGTGGTCGGTGCCGGGCGCGGCGTTCGTGCACGCCGTCTCCGGACGCACCGCCGTGCTGGCGGGCGACGAGCTGGTCGCCGTCGACGTCCTGTCCGGCGCGGAGCTGTGGCGTGCACCGCTCGGGATCGGCGTCGTGGGCGCCGACGGGACGCGGGTCGTGATCAGGCGCCCCGGCGAGCTGCAGGCGCTCGACCTGCGCGACGGGTCGGTCGCCTGGACCGTCGCGACCGGCGAGTCGCAGGTGGAGGTCGTGGACGGGACCCTGGTGCTCGTCGCACCCGACGGCTCGCTCAGCGCGCTCCCGGCGCCGTGACGCGCGGTGCGCCCTGACGCCCGGGGCGCACCGGGCGCCCGCAGGCCCTCAGCCCTGGGCGGGTGCGTCCGCGAGCGCCTCGTCCACCGTCTCGCGGATCGTGAAGACCTGCGTCAGCGCGGTGATCCGGAACACCTTGAGGAGCCGCTCGGAGTCGATGACCAGCTGCAGCCGGCCGTCGAGCCCCCGCACGCGCTTGAGCACGCCCACGAGCAGGCCGAGGCCGGTCGAGTCCATGAACCGCACCTCGGTGAGGTTCACCACCAGGTCGACGTGCCCGGCGTCCACGAGGGACGTGAGCTTCTCACGCAGCGTGGGCGCGGTGTACACGTCGATCTCGCCCGTCACGTCGACGACCGTCCGGCCATCGACGGTCCTGCTGACCACGCTCACGTCCACCTGCGCTCCCCTCGCCCTTGGCGCCATTCAAACAGACCGGAGCGCCGCCGTCGGCGTCCGTCCGCTCACGCGTGTCCCGGGTGCTCCGCCCGGGCGAACCGCACCGCGTCCCCCGGGCGCAGCTGGGCGGCGACGTCGAGCCCGGCCGGGACGACCACCGCGGGCACCGGGTAGCCGCCCGTCACCGGGTGGTCCGCGCCGAACACCACCGGCCGGCCGTCCGGCGGGACCTGCACCGCCCCGGGCACCACGGGCTCGGACGGGAGCTCGCCCCGGTCCAGGCGCGGCAGCGCACGGCCGTCCAGCCGCACGGCCACGCGGTTGCTCGCGGGGGCGACGGTCCACGGGGTGCTGCACAGCAGGTCGAGCACGCCGGGCGGGAACCGGTCCAGCCGCGGACCGGGCAGCACCGGCAGCACCGCCGGCTCGCCGTCCGCCGGCCACACCCGCGGCGGGTCCGGCCACGGCTGCGCCGCGTCCTGCACCCGCGCGCCGACCGGCAGCACGTCCCCCGGCCGGAGCGGCGCGGGACCGAGGCCCGCGAGCTCGTCCGTCGCGCGCGACCCCAGCACCGGCGGCACGTCGAGCCCGCCGCGCACCGCGAC
>JAEWGQ010000445.1 GCA_023388235.1 Actinomycetes bacterium
CCGCACGACCTCCGGCGCCCGCGGCCGCGCCCGCAGCACGAGCGTCCCGGCGGCCTTGTCGTGCCACCCGCGCTGCTCCGGCCCCTCGTCCCACGCGCCGGACGCCGCGACCACGTACACCCCGACGCCGCCGAGCAGCAGCCCGAGCGCCTGCACGACCGAGCGCACGAGCACGGCCCAGAGCCCGGCGGGCCAGCCGGTGCGCGCCGAGACGGTGCGGATCCGCAGCAGGGCGCCGCCGGCGGTCGCGCCGCCGAGGCCCTCCGCGAACCACTGGACGGCGGCGAGCACGAGCAGCGCGAGCCCGGGCACGAGGAGCGACCCCGTGGACCCGTCCCGCAGCGCGGGCAGGACGGTCGCCGTCGCTCCGGCGCCGACGGCGACCGCGAGCACCTGGTCCACGACGAGGGCCGCGAGGCGCCGCCACACGGGCGCGACGGCGTCGTCGACGTCCGCCCCGAGGGACCACGCCGGTGCGGCCGCGGGGGCCTGCCCGGTCCCGGGGGCCGCGGTGGGCACGTCGGCGCGCGCCGCGGTGGTCCGCGCGCCGCACGAGGCGCAGAACGCCGCGCCGGGGTCGAGCGCGGCCCCGCACGTCGCGCAGGTGCCCTCCTGCCCGGTCCCGGTGCTCACGGCGCGGTGGTCAGGACGCCCGGTCCACCAGCGCGTCCGCGAACGACACGAAGGAGTCCTTCACGGGCCCGTCCGGCAGCGGCGCGAGGATCTCGACGGCCTCCGCGACGAGCGCCATCGCGCGCTCCCGGGTCTCGCGCACCACGTCGTGCGCGCGCAGCAGCGCCACGGTCTCGGCGAGGTCGGCGTCGTCGGACAGGTCGCCGTCGAGGCGGGCGACGAGGGCGGCGTCCGCGGGGTCGTCGCCGGTCGCGGCGCGCCGGCGGAGCAGCAGCACCGGCATGGTCGGCACCTTCTCGCGCAGGTCGGTGCCGGGGGTCTTGCCGGAGACCGTGCCCTCGGACGTCAGGTCGAGCACGTCGTCGGCGAGCTGGAACGCGACGCCGATGCGCTCCCCGAACGCGGCGACCGTCTCGACGACGTCGGCCGGGCAGCCGCCGTACATGGCACCGAGCCGCGCGGAGGTGGCGATGAGGGACGCGGTCTTGTCCGCGAGCACCTGCAGGTAGTGCGCGACGGGGTCGTCGCCCGCGCCGGGGCCGGTCGACTCGTGCAGCTGCCCGAGGCAGAGCCGCTCGAACGTGCCGGCCTGGATGAGGACGGCCTCGGGCCCGAGGTGCGCGACGGTGGTGGAGGCGCGCGCGAACAGCAGGTCGCCCACGAGGATCGCGACGGAGTTGCCCCAGACCTCGTGCGCGGCGGGCGCCCCGCGGCGCATCGGCGCGGAGTCCATGACGTCGTCGTGGTAGAGCGACGCGAGGTGGGTGAGCTCGACGACGACGGCCGCGTCGAGCACCTCGGCGTCCCCGGGGTGGTCGCCGAGCTCGGCGGCGAGCAGGGTCAGCAGCGGGCGCAGCCGCTTGCCCCCGGCGTCGGCCAGGTGGTGGGCGGCGTCGTCCACGAGCGGGTCGGCGTACCCGACGGCGGCGCGCAGACGGCCCTCGACCTCGTCGAGGCGTCCGGCGATGCGCTCGGCGAGCGCGGCGTCGGCGAGCGGCAGGGTGGTCGGGGAAGTCACGGGACGAACCTATCTGGCCGCACGGGCCCGAGCAGAACCGACGCGGCCGCCCGGCCGGGACGCGGCGGACCGCATCCTGGTGGCCGGGCGGCCGCGCGGGTCAGGGGAGGAGCTGGGCGACGTTCGCGATGGCGTCGAGCACCGGGCCCGGGAACACGCCCAGGGCGACGGTGAGCGCGGCGCACACCGCGATGCCGACGATCGCGAACCCCTGCGACCCGACGACGACGGCGTTGGGGCGGGTCTCCCCGTCCTCGGCCGTCTGCGGGCCGCCCTGCGGGCTGGTGAAGAACATCAGGACGATGATCCGGACGTAGAAGAACGCGGCAGCGGCGGAGGCGAGCACGCCGACCACGGCCAGCGGCCAGGCGCCGCCGTCCACGGCGGCGGCGAACACCGCGAACTTCCCGGTGAAGCCCGCCGTGAGCGGGATGCCCGCGAACGACAGCAGGAACAGCGCGAACGTGGTGGCGAGCACCGGGTTCGTGCGGCCGAGCCCGGCCCACTGCGACAGGTGCGTGGCCTCGCCGAGCACCGGGCCCTGCGCCTCGACGGGGTCGGCCCCGTCCGAGCCGGCAGCGGTGCCCGCGGCACCCTCGGTGCCCGCAGCCCCCGCGGAACCCGTCCCCGCCACGTCCACGGTGCTGCCCACCGTCGGGGCCGCGGCACCGGTCCGCGCGGCGGCGACGGCCGCGGCCTCGGCCCCGGCGGCCACCAGCAGCGGCACCCGCTCGCTCGCGGCGCGCACCGCACCCCGCTCGCGGACGAGCGACACGATGCCGAACGCACCGACGGTCGCGGCGCCGTACGCGAGCAGGTAGAACAGCACGGCCGTGATGCCGGACGTCGTCAGCGCGACCACGCCCGTGAGCACGAAGCCGGCGTGCGCGATCGACGAGTAGGCGAGCACGCGCTTGATGTCGGTCTGCACCAGGGCGACGACGGTCCCGACCACCATCGTGGCGATCGCGACGGTCCAGAGCACGGGCTCCAGGTCCCACCGCAGGTCGGGCAGCATCCCGTACATGACGCGCAGCAGGGCGCCGAACGCGGCGACCTTGGTGCACGCGGCCATGAAGCCGGTGATGGGCGTGGGCGCCCCCTGGTAGGCGTCGGGCGTCCAGGAGTGGAACGGCACCGCGCCGACCTTGAACAGCAGGCCGGCCAGCAGCAGCAGGCTGCCGGCGAGCAGCAGCCCGTCCATGCCGGTGACGGTCCGGACGGCGTCCGCGATCTCCGCGAACCGCAGCGAGCCGGAGAACCCGTACAGCAGCGCGATGCCGAACAGCAGCAGCGCGGAGGCGAACGACCCGAGCAGGAAGTACTTCATCGACGCCTCCTGGCTGAGCAGGCGGCGCCGGCGCGCGAGGCCGGTCAGCAGGTACAGCGGGAGCGACAGCACCTCGAGCGCGACGAACAGCGTCAGCAGGTCCCCCGTGGCGGGGAAGATCAGCATGCCGCCGGTCGCGAAGAGCACGAGCGGGTAGACCTCGGTCTGCTGCAGGCCGGCCAGGCGCGCGGCCTCCTCGTAGCCCGACCCGGGCACCGCGGCGCCCTGCGGGGTGAAGGCGTCCTCGCCGGTGTCCGTGCGGTCCGCGATGACGAGCACCGCGAGCAGCGCCAGGACGGCGATGGTGCCCTGGAGCACGAGGGTCGGGCCGTCGACCAGCAGCGAGCCGCCGAGCACGTCCGTGCCGCCCGTGTCCTCGACGTCGGGCCACAGGGCCGCGACCGCCACGACGGCTGCGGCGAGCGCCGCGAGCGTGAGGGTGAGCTGCACGGCCCGGCGGGCGCGGCGGGGCACGAGGGCCTCGACGAGCACGCCGAGCACGGCGGCGCCCAGCACCAGGAGCACCGGCGTGAGCTGCGCCCACGCGATGTCGGGGACGGTGAACGGGCTCACTGCTCGCTCCCCTCGTCGTCGCCGGTCACGGCGACCGGGAGATCGTACGGCGCGTCGAGCACGCCGACCTGGTTGACGGACTCGGCGGCGGGCTGGTCGACCAGCCGCAGCGCCGGGGCCGGGTAGAAGCCGAGCACCAGCATGATCGCGAGGAGCGGGCCGACGACCCAGCGCTCGCGCCCGCCGAGGTCCCGGGTGGCCGCGAGGTCGTCGCGGACGGGGCCGGTGAACACCCGCTGGTAGGTCCACAGCACGTAGATCGCGGCGAGCACCACGGCGACGACCGCGACCACGGCGGCCGGGCGGTTCGCGGCGAACGTGCCGACGACCACCAGGAACTCCGACACGAACGTGGACAGGCCCGGCAGCGAGAGCGCCGACAGGCCGGTGACCAGGAACGTGCCGGCGAGCACCGGGGTGACCTTCTGCAGGCCGCCGAAGTCCTCGATGCGGGCGGACCCGCGGCGGGCGGCGAGGAAGCCGACCAGGAGGAACAGGGCGCCGGTGGAGAGGCCGTGGTTGACCATGTAGAACGACGAGCCGGCGATGGACGTCGAGGTGAAGGCGAAGATGCCCAGCACGATGAAGCCGAAGTGCGACACCGACGTGTACGCCACGAGCCGGAACAGGTCCTGCTGCCCGATGGCGAGCAGCGCGCCGTAGAAGATCGACACGACGGCCAGCACGATGATCGCGGGGGCCGCCCAGCGGGAGGCGTCCGGGAACAGCGGGAGGCAGAGCGTCAGCATCCCGAAGGTGCCGACCTTGTCCAGCACGCCGACGAGCAGCGTCGAGGTGCCCGCGGGCGCCTGCTCGGCGGCGTCGGGCAGCCAGGTGTGCACCGGGAACATCGGGGCCTTGATGGCGAAGGCGAGGAAGAACGCCAGGAACAGCCAGCGCTCGGTGCTCGTCGACAGGTCGAGGTTCCCGACGAGGTTGTCCACGAGGAAGCCCTGCTCGCCGCGCGGGCCGTTCAGGTAGACGGCGATGACGCCGGCCAGCATGACGAGGCCGCCCGCGAGCGAGAACAGCAGGAACTTCACGGCCGCGTACCGCCGCTGGGGCCCGCCGAACGCCCCGATCATGAAGTAGACCGGGATGAGCATGGCCTCGAACAGCACGTAGAACAGGAACACGTCACGGGCCGCGAACACGGCGACCATGAACGACGTCAGCACCAGCACGAGCGCCAGGTAGTGCCGCAGCCGGTTCGTGGCCCCCTGCGTGCTGCCCTGCTCGCGCCAGGCCGCGAGGATCACGACCGGCACGAGGACGACCGACAGCAGGACCAGGGCGAGCCCGACCCCGTCGACGCCCACGGCGTACGAGACGCCCAGCTGCGGGATCCACGCGTGGGTCTCACTGAGCTGGTGCACCCCGGCGGCGCCCGTGTCGAAGGACAGCAGCGCGCCGACGGCGAGGGCGACCTCGACGAGGGCGACGCCGAGCGCGACCTGGCGGGACCAGCGGCGCGCACCCGTGGCCGTGTTGTCGGCGGCGACGGTGCCCCCGGGCAGCGCCCAGAGCACCAGCGCGCCGACGAGCGGCCACAGGATGAGGAGGGTCAGCCACGGCACGTCCGTGGTGACGGCGATTGTCGACATCAACATCCCCTCAGATCCGAGGCGCCAGGACGACGACCGCGAGCACGACGAGTCCGAGCAGCATCGTCGCGGCGTACTGGCGGGCGTAGCCCGTCTGCACCTTCCGCACGAGCTCCCCGAGCCCGACCGTGAGGCGGCCGAGGCCCGTGAACGTCCCGTCGACCGCGGTGCGGTCGCCGTACACGAGCGAGCGGGTCAGGTGCTGGCCGGGCTCGACCAGCAGGGCGTCGTTCACGGCGTCCTGGTACAGGTCGACGCGCGCGGCGCGGGTCAGGGCGGAGCCCGCCGGGGCGGTCTCGGGGACCGGCAGCGACGCGTACTGGCGCCAGGCGAGCGCGAGGCCCACCGCGACGGCCAGCAGCGTGACCACCTGGATCACCGGGACGGCGAGGACGGGCTCGTGGTGCTCCACGTGGCCGGTCACGGGCTCGAGCCAGGTGGTGAAGCCGCCGCCGAGCTGGAGCACGAAGCCGAGCGCCACGGAGCCGATCGCGAGCACGATCATGGGGATCGTCATGAGCGCGGGCGACTCGTGCGGGTGCGGCTCGTGGCCGGCGGCGTCGCGGGTCCAGCGCTTCTGGCCGTGGAAGGTCATGAAGAACAGGCGCGACATGTAGAACGCCGTGATCCCGGCGCCGACCAGCGCGACCGTGCCGAACACCCAGGCGCGCCACTCGCCGGCGCCCTCGGGCACGACGAACGCGGACTCGATGATCTTGTCCTTCGACCAGAAGCCGGAGAACGGCGGGACGCCGAGGATCGCGAGCCAGCCCAGGCCGAA
The DNA here is from genome assembly GCA_023388235.1 of Actinomycetes bacterium. GTDB lineage: Bacteria > Actinomycetota > Actinomycetes > Actinomycetales > Cellulomonadaceae > Cellulomonas. Next base: position 5,940 of record JAEWGQ010000445.1, read on the forward strand.
CGTCACCCAGGTGATGACCATGTACTTGCGCAGGGCCCCGAAGCGCCGCATGTCGGTCTGGTCGTCCATGCCGTGCATGACCGACCCGGCACCGAGGAACATGCCGGCCTTGAAGAAGCCGTGGGTCACCAGGTGGAAGATCGCGAACGCGTACCCGATGGGGCCGAGGCCCGCGGCGAGCACCATGTAGCCGATCTGGGACATCGTGGACGCGGCGAGCGCCTTCTTGATGTCGTCCTTGGCGCAGCCGATGACCGCCCCGATCACCAGCGTGATCGCGCCGATGATCGTGACGACGAGCTGCGCGGTCGGCGCGCCCTCGAACACGGGGGCGGACCGGACGATCAGGTAGACGCCGGCGGTGACCATGGTGGCGGCGTGGATGAGCGCGGACACCGGCGTCGGGCCGGCCATCGCGTCGCCGAGCCAGGACTGCAGCGGGAACTGCGCCGACTTGCCGCAGGCGGCGAGCAGCAGCATGAGGCCCATCGCGGTCAGGGTGGCGGTCGAGGCGAGGCCGCCGTCGACGCCCGCGGCGACGCCGTCGAACGTCACGGTGCCGAACGTCGCGAACATCAGCATCATCGCCACCAGCAGGCCGATGTCGCCGATGCGGTTGGCGACGAACGCCTTCTTGGCCGCGACGGCGTAGGGCGTGTGGTGGTTCCAGAACCCGATGAGCAGGTACGACGCGAGACCCACGCCCTCCCAGCCGACGAACAGCAGGAGGTAGGAGTCCGCGAGCACCAGGATGAGCATCGCGGCGATGAACAGGTTCAGGTACGCGAAGAACCGGCGGCGCGCGGCGTCGTGCGCCATGTAGGCGACCGAGTACAGGTGGATCAGCGACCCGACGAACGTCACCAGCAGGACGAACGTCAGCGACAGCGGGTCGACCCGCAGCCCGGCCGACAGGTCGAACCGGCCCGCGGAGATCCAGTCGAACAGGTGCACGTCGACCACGCGGTCGTGGGCGTCGCGGCCGAGCAGGGCGCTCAGCAGCACCGCCCCGACGACGAACGCGGCGGCCGACGCGAGGACGCCCAGCCAGTGCCCCCACCGGTCGGAGCGCCGACCGAGCAGCAGCAGGATCGCCGCGCTCGCGAGGGGCACCGCCACCAGCAGCGGGGCGAGGGTGGAGAAGTCGTTCACGGTCCCCTCAGCTCTTCAGCAGGTTGATGTCGTCGACGGACGCCGACTTCCGCGTGCGGAAGATCGACACGATGATCGCCAGTCCGACGACCACCTCCGCCGCGGCCACGACCATGACGAAGAAGGCCATGACCTGGCCCGTCAGGTCCCCGTGCATCCGGGAGAAGGTGACCAGGGCCAGGTTCGTCGCGTTGAGCATGAGCTCGACGCCCATGAAGACGATGATCGCGTTCCGGCGCAGCAGCACCGTCGCGGCGCCGAGCGAGAAGAGGATCGCGGACAGCACCAGGTAGTTCGTCAGCGTCACGGCTGGGTCTCCGTCCGGGTCGAGCCGCCGCCGAGGGTGATGTCGGTCTGCGGTCCGGTGGTGTGGCCGGGCTCCGTGGCGGGCGGCCGCGGCTCGTCCTCCGTCTCGCCGAGGGCGGCGGCGGCCTCCTGCCCGGTGACGTCGGTGCCGCGCTCGGCGAGCACGGCGGTGACGGCCCGCCGGTAGGTGTCGGCGCGGAACTCGGCGGTCCCGGCCTCCTGGCCGCGGATGCGCAGCACGCGGGGCACCGACTCGTCGATCGGGTTGCCCTCGGGGTCGAGCGCCGGCACGTCCATCGCGTTGTGCCGGGCGTAGACGCCGGGCGCGGGCAGCGGGGTGAGCCGGGTGCCGGCGGCCACGCGGGCGGCCGCGCGCTCGGGCTGCTTCACCAGGGGCTTGAGCCGCTGGCGGTGGGTCAGCACCAGCGCGCCGAGCGCCGCGGTGACCAGCAGCGCGCCGACCACCTCGAGCCCGAACACGTGCTGCCCGAACACGATCCGCGCGACCCCGACGGGGTTGCCGTCCGCGTTGGCGTCGGCCAGGCCGGCGGCGTCCGGGTAGACCGCGCGCCCCACGACCGCGACCAGCACGACGGCGAGGCCGAGGCCCGCGATCCAGCCGATCCAGCGCTGGCCGCGCAGGGTCTCCACCAGGGAGTCCGAGGCGTCCACGCCGACGAGCATGAGGACGAACAGGAACAGCATCATGACCGCGCCGGTGTACACGACCACCTGGACGACGCCGAGGAACGGCGCCTCCTGCGCGATGTAGAGGAACGCCAGCGAGATCATCACCGTGATGACGCACAGCGCGGCGTGCACGGCCTTGCGGGCGAACAGCAGGCCGAGGGCCGCCAGCACCATGATCGGTGCCAGGACCCAGAACAGGACCGCCTCGGCGGTGGACGGCGTCATCGGGCCTCCTGCCCCGCCGGCCGGGCGCCGGCGCGCGACCGCGCGGCGTCCAGCGTCTCGTCCTCGGGGCGGTGCTCGGCGACCCAGTCGACCTGCGCCGGCGTCGGCGCGGTGACCTCCCCGCGGTAGTACTCGGTGTCGGTCGTGCCCTCGACCATGGGGTGCGGCGCGGCGAGCATGCCGTCCACGAGCGGGCCGAGCAGGTCCTGCTTCTCGTAGATCAGGCCCTCGCGGGTCGGGCCCGCCAGCTCGAAGTCGTTCGTCATGGTGAGCGCGCGGGTCGGGCACGCCTCGATGCACAGCCCGCAGAAGATGCAGCGCAGGTAGTTGATCTGGTAGACGCGGCCGTACCGCTCGCCCGGGGAGAACTGCTCCTCGGGCGTGTTGTCGGCGGCCTCGACGTAGATCGCGTCCGCGGGGCAGGCCCACGCGCACAGCTCGCAGCCGATGCACTTCTCCAGCCCGTCCGGGTACCGGTTGAGCTGGTGCCGGCCGTGGAACCGGGGCTTCACGGGCGCCGTCTCGAACGGGTACTGCTCGGTGACGGTGCGGCTGAAGAAGTTCTTGATCGTGACGCCGAACCCGGCCGCGGGCGCGAGGGCGTCCGCCACCGCGCTGCGCTTCGGGATCAGCGACTCGTAGGGCCGTCCGCCGGCGGCGACCTCGCCACCGCCGCCGGACCTGGCGACGGACTTGTCGGGCGTGTCAGCCACGCGGCACCTCCTGGGTGGGGGACTCGGGGGCGTCGCCGCCGCCGACGAGTGCGGGGGACGCGGGGGTCTGCGCCTGGCGGCGCTGCGCCCGCGGGGACGGCGGCAGGGTCTGCCCGGGCAGCGGCGGCACCGGGAAGCCGCCGGCGAACGCGTCGAACGGCTCGTCCGCGCGCGACGGCGCCGGGGGCGCCTTCTTCTCCGGGATGAGGAAGGAGACCAGGACCGCGGCCACGATGACGCCGGCGAGGACGAACATCAGGGTGCGCAGGTCGACGTCGGCGAACTGCCGCACGCCCTGCACCACGGCCACGCACACCAGCCAGACCAGCGCGGAGGGGATCAGCACCTTCCAGCCGAACTTCATGAACTGGTCGTACCGGAACCGCAGCAGGGTGCCGCGGATCCAGACGAACAGGAACATGAACAGCCAGACCTTGGCGACGAACCACAGCAGCGGCCACCAGCCGGTGTTGAACATGCCGTCGTTGATCGCGGACAGCGGCCACGGGGCGCGCCAGCCGCCGAAGAACAGCGTGGTCGCGACGGCCGAGACGTTGAGCATGTTGATGTACTCGGCCAGGAAGAACCAGGCGAACTTCATCGACGAGTACTCGGTGGTGTAGCCACCGACCAGCTCGCCCTCGGCCTCGGGGAGGTCGAACGGGAGCCGGTTGGTCTCGCCGACCATCGAGATCACGTAGATGACGAAGGCGGGGGCGAGCGGGATCAGCCACCACAGGGTCGACTGCGACGACACGATCTCGGACGTCGACATCGAGCCGGCCAGGATGAACACACTGACCAGCGACAGGCCCATCGCGAGCTCGTAGGAGATGACCTGCGCGGTGGACCGCACGGCGCCGAGCAGCGGGTACGTCGAGTTGGACGACCAGCCGCCGAGCACGATGCCGTACACGCCGACCGACGCGCACGCGAGGATGTACAGCACCGCGACCGGGAAGTCCGTGAGCTGCAGCGGCGTGACGACGCCGAAGATCGAGACCTCCGGGCCGAACGGGATCACCGCGTACGTCAGCAGCGAGCAGAACACCGCGATGAACGGCGCGACGACGTAGACGAGCTTGTCCGCCGCCTTGACCGTCACGTCCTCCTTGAGCAGGAGCTTCATCGCGTCGGCCAGCGACTGGAACAGGCCGAACGGGCCGTGCACGTTCGGGCCGGGGCGCAGCTGCATCCGGCCGACGACGCGGCGCTCGAACCAGATGGCGATGAGCACGCTCAGCAGCAGGAACACCAGGATGCCGACCGCCTTGAGCAGCCAGACCCAGAACACGTCCTGGCTGAAGTCCGCGGCGCCGCCCTCGGTGGCGGACGCGAGCAGCACGGCCCTCATGCGGAGACCTCCTCGTCGGTGCCGCCGGCGGCCGGAGCGGCCGGGGCGAGGCGCACCACGTCGCCGGGCAGCGCGCGCAGCGCGTCCCGGACCTGGCAGCCGGCCGAGGCCGTGGGCAGCCAGACGACGTGGTCCGCCATCTCGGTGACGACGGCCGGCAGCGTGATCGCCCCGGCGTCGGTGGCGACGGTGACCGGGGTCCCGTCGGCGACCCCCGCGGCGGCGGCCGTCGCGGCGGACAGCCGGGCGACCGGGCGCTTGGCGGTGCCGGCGAGGAACGGCTCGCCGTCCTGCAGGCGGCCGGAGTCGAGCAGCAGGTGCCACGTCGCGAGGACGGCGTGCCCGGGGGCCACGGCCGGCGGCTCGGCGGACCGGGTGCCGGGCGCGGGGACCCGCGCGCCGTCCCAGCCCGTGGTGAGCGCGTCGGCGTCGGCGTGCACCTCGGCGACGGTGCGCAGCCCGAGGGTCACGCCCAGCTCGTCCGCCAGGGCGTCCAGCACCCGGTGGTCGGCCATCGCCGTCGAGGTCAGCGCCTGCGGGAACGGCCGCACGCGGCCCTCCCAGCTGACGAACGTGCCGGGCTTCTCGACGGGCGGGGCCACCGGCAGCACGACGTCGGCGAGCGCGGTGACCTCGGAGGCGCGGACCTCCAGGGAGACCACGAACCCGGCGGCGGCCAGCGCGGCCCGCGCGGCGGCGGGATCCGGCAGGTCGCGCGGCTCGACGCCGCCGACGACCAGGCCCCCGAGGGTGCCGTCGGCCGCGGCGGCGAGGATCGCGGACGTGTCCCGGCCGGGCTCGGCCGGCAGGTGCTCCACGCCCCAGGCGGCGGCCACGTCGACGCGGGCCGCGGCGTCGGCGACCGGGCG
>JAEWGQ010000056.1 GCA_023388235.1 Actinomycetes bacterium
GTGTAGGAGACGTTCCTCATCTCGATGGCCGTCGATGCCGGGGCGGTCGCTCCCACGTGCTCGGTCGGGGGAGCCACGGACTGCTCGCGCTCCCGGGTGCGCTGGATGTCGCCGATGATGGTCTTGATGTAGGGGTCCGCGGACACCGAACTCGTCGCGATCGACTGGAACGCCGTGATGGAGGGGACCAGACGGAAGCCTGCGATTCCGAAGAGCGCCAGCGCGGAGATCGCCTCCGGCATCCCACCCGAGAGATAGCCCACCCCCCCGGTGAGGACGAAACCTCCGATGACCGCGGCGTCGAGCACGAAGCGCGGGACGGACCGCAGGAAGTAGAGGTTCGACCGGGCCGTCGAGGTACGGGTGCGCGTGGCAGCGATCGCCTGTGCGACCTCGTCCTCCTTCTCTCGCAGCGTGATCTCCTTGAGCGCGGCCATCATGCCGGTCAGCAGCCCGGCGACCTTGAGCGACGAGTCGCGAGCGACACGCGCCGCGACGCGGGTCCGCCTGCCGAGCACGAAGTACTGGACGACGCCGATCGCACCGAGGTAGGTCAACGTGATAAGCCCTGTCACGGGCTGCTGAAGGAAGATGATCACGACCACGCCGACGGCCGTGACCAGGAGACCAGGCACGGTCGTCAAGGGCAGCAGCAGACCGCCGACGACGCTAGCCACTCCCCCGTCGGTGAGCTGGATGACACGCGGGGTGCTGATGTTGATCCGTTCGGTCCAGGGCGAGTGGATGTACGAGCGGAAGAGGTGGTCGCCGACCGAGAGCTCGAACTTGGCGAAGTGCCGGGTCGCCTTCCACTGGAGCGCGACACCGAACGCCGACTTGAGGAGCACGACGCCCGACAGCACGAGGATGAGCGTGGGGATGTAGTCCGCCGAGAGCGAGCCGACGAACGGGATCGTGATGCTGGCGCCCCCCACGGCGGCTGCGAGGACGCTCGACAACAGCAGGAGCGCGACGACGTCCAGCACGGACAGCAGCGCCGTCGCGATGGAGAAGAAGATCAGGAAGCGGTGCGCGCTGCGCGGGAGGTACGGGGAGATCGACCGGTACTGGTCGAGGATGCGCTTCACCGGCCGACCACCGAACGGTAGAGGGCGTCCGCACGTTCGAACTCGTGCTCCCATGTCGTGAGAGGCGCGGCTCGGCGGGACGCGTCGCGGTACTGGTCGCCGGCCTCGAGCACGTCGGAGATCGCGCGGGCGAGCGCGGGGACGTCGCGCGCCGGGGCGACGGGGCCGACACCCAACGTCGTCACCACGTCGGCGACGTCCGGGGTGTCGGAAGCGACCACGGGCAGTCCGGCCTGGATCGACTGGAACAGCTTGTTGGGCAGGCTGTAGAGAGCGTTGAGCGTCACCGGCTGCGGGTACACGACGGACACGTCCGCGTCCGAGATGACCGTCGGCACGTCGTCGGGGGGAACCGGGTCGACGAAACGCACGCGGTCGACGACACCGTGCTGTTCCGCGATGGCGGCGATCGAGTCCCGTGATCGCTGCGGAGCCGGCCCGATCAGCACGAGATAGACGTCGGAGGGGAGCAGCTTCATCGCCTGGACGGTCTCGACGACGCCCCGCGCAGGCCCCATCAGTCCCACGTGCACGACGATGCGACCACCTTCGGGCACCTCGCCCCGCGCGCGGAGGCTCCCGGCGCTTCCCTGCACCGGAACCGATGCGGCCAGCGGGACGTTCCGCACCAGGACCGGCGGGGAGGCGAGTCCGAACCGTTGCACCATCCACTCCTGGATGCCGCCGGACACGGTGATCGTGCCCGCCCACCTCGCGGAGGACCTGTCGAGGATCCACCGGTAGTAGGTGGCGATCCAGGAGGGGAGCTTCTGCCCCTCCCAGAGCTCGTGCGCGTCGTAGACGAACGGGACCCTGCCGACGAGATGAACGAGGAGCGCGGCGAAGAGGGTGTCCGCGTCGTGCGCGTGCACGACGTCGGGCTTCCATCGGAGGATCCGCGCCGCGGCCCGGAAGCCGAAGGTCCACTGCCGCACGCCCAGCTGCAGCCAGCGGAGCCGGGACTTGCGCGCCGGTCTGGCCTTGCTCTCGCGCCGGGCACGCGGTCCGAGCCGGACAATCACGCCGCCGCCGAGCCGCTGCTCCTCGCCCGGAGGAAACCGCGACTCGCCCCCACCGACCGCAAACAACCGCGCCTCATGTCCGTGGCCCGCAGCCGAGTCGAGGTACTTCAGGACCCGCGAGTCACCATGGGTGTCGTTGTGGACGATGTAGGCGATGCGCATGACGCTCCAGGTCGTGGTTCAGGAACCGATCGAGTCTACAGAGACGCGGTCTGAGGTCAGGACAAGAACGGGCGCAGTGCCTGTGCCGACGCGCGCCCGTCGTGCAGCACCTTCACGAACCCCGGACCTTGCGCCGCGGTCTCGCGGGCCGGACCGCGTCGCTCGACCACGTCGAGCAGGACGTCGCGCAGGGTATCTCCCGTCGCCTCGATCACGGGGAGCTCCTGGCCCGCGGCCGCTTCGGCCGCGCGCCGCGAGTGGTCCGCGACGTGCGAGACGACGACCCGTCCCGCGGCCATCGCCTCGCAGGCGGCGACGCCGTAGATCCCGAGCCGGAGCTGGTCGATGACGATGTCGGCGCCGCGGTACAGCTCGAGCATGCCTGCACGGTCGAGTCCGGTCGCCTGCCGGTACTCCACGGCCCCCTGTCGCTCGAGGCCGCGCAGCACCGGTTCGACGAGGTCGGTGCCCTTGAGCGCTGCGCGGCTCGGCGCGTGCACGACGACCGGCACCGCGCGCTCCAGCGGCGCATTCTCAGATCTCCACCGCTCCACGTCGACCACCACCGGCAACCACGTCGCCCATGGCACATCGAGCAGGAGGTCAGGCGTCGACACGAAGGACGGCACACCCTCGGCGTGCAGCCGGCGGAGCACCTCCTGGCCGTGCACGGCCCGGGCCTGGAGCAGCGGGGCGTCCGTGTACGACTCGAGTCGGAACGGTGACCACGGTTCCCTCTCGGCGTGGGCGCTCGGGAGGCGGATGTCGCTGCCGTGGGAGAGTGTCGCGACCGCGAGCCCGGCAGCGCGTAGGCTGCGTATCTCCGTCACGACGTCTCGCTCGGCCGCGGGGAACAATGGCAGCTGCGACTCGACGATCACGTGGCTGAGCCGCAGCACCGCCCGCCGCTGCGCGTGCTGCCACGCTCGAGACCCACGCAGCGCAGCCGGGGCGTCCACGTCCGCCGGAAAGGTGAGGGACCGGCCGTAGGCAAGACTCTGCGCGTCGGTGTCGTCGACGTACCGGTTGACGGCCCGCGCCCACTCCCAACCCTGACCTGCGGCGTTGGCCGGCCCGACGAGAAGACGGACCCGCGACGACGAGACACGGGGCGGCGGTGGGGCCACCCTCGCGTGTGGCCCCGCGGACCGTGAGATTCGGAGGAACAGGCCCGGCGGGAGCCACGAGAGGAGCCACCAGAGCGCTCTGCGCAGAGGGGTGGGCGGCCGGCGACGCGTCATGAGCCCTCGTCCGCGACCGACGGTCCGGTCCCAGCGGGTTCCCGTGCGCTGCGGATACGGCGTGCGACGACATAGCCGGCAAGCAGCGAGCGCAGCGGCGCGTGCCGGTGGAGAACACGGAACGGGTTGCTCGTGAGGAGCGCACCCGGCGTGAGATACCTGGACCGCCCGCCGAATGCTGATCGCAGGTCCTCACCCGTCGCGTCGGTGCGCAGGGCGCACGCGAGCGCCCGGTGATCGCGGACTGCCAAGAGCCCGAGCACCCCAGGCGCCCAACGGCGCAGACGGGCAACGGCGTCCGCGACGTCGGAGCGGTCGGTCGGGTCGAGGCCCTCGTCGCCGATCCGGCGCTCCACGGCACTGAGCACGTGCACCCGGAGGATCTTGGCGGCGACCGCCCGACGCGCCGCCCTGGACATGGTGCGGAACGCGAGACCCTCCTCGATCGAATCGAGGTAGGCGAGGTCGTCACGCGCCCGCCCACCGGCACGAGTCACGCGGTCCTGCTGGTCGTCGTGCTCGAGATACGGAGGGCTCGAGGGATCGAACACGACGCGCGCGCCCGAGAACCAGAGGTGAAGGCCGTACGCCTGGTCGACACCCCGCGGCATCCCTTCGGGATAGCGCAGGTCCGCGAACCGGTCGCGCCGCAGCAGGCCCAGCGGGGCGGTCCGTTCGAAGAGACGGTCGCGGTCCCCGTCGAGCGGACCCCGACGGCGGGAGCGGACGCGGGGCGACGGCACGGGCCCCGTCGGGATGCGGAAGATCGGTGCGATCACGACGTCGGCCGAGTGACGCTCGGCGAGCGCCACCCACGCGTCGAGCGCGCCAGGTGCGAGCTCGTCGTCCGAGCCCACCACGCTCACGTACGTGGCGGTCGCGATGTCGAGGCCCTTGTTGAAGGCGTTCGCCGGAGATCGCACCCCGTCCGTCAGTTCGACGACGCGCACGCGCCCGTCGTCTGCCAACGGCCCGAGGCGTCGGAGCACCTC
>JAEWGQ010000062.1 GCA_023388235.1 Actinomycetes bacterium
TGCGTCAGCCCACCCGCTGGGAGCAGATCGGCCAGCAGAACCCCGACCGGTCGCAGTGGTACGTCGAGCGGTTCCGGACGATGGCCGCGCAGGGCGCCGACCTGGCGGGCGAGGCGCGGATGGTGGACGCCCTGGTGCCGCGCGGTGCGCGGGTGCTGGACGCCGGGTGCGGGCCGGGCCGCGTGGGCGGGGAGCTCGTGCGGCGCGGGCACACGGTCGTCGGCGTGGACGTCGACCCGGTGCTGGTCGAGGCGGCGCGGGCCGACCACCCCGACGGCACCTGGCTGGTCGGGGACCTGGCGGAGCTCGACCTGCCCGCGGCGGGTGTCGCGGAGCCGTTCGACGTCGCGGTCATGGCGGGCAACGTGCTGACGTTCGTCGCGCCGGGCACGGAGGCGGAGGTGCTGCGGCGCATCCGCGCGCACCTGGCGCCCGGGGGCCGGCTGGTCGTCGGGTTCGGGGCGGGCCGCGGGTACGCGTTCAACTCGCTGGCGCTGGACGCCCGGGAGGCGGGCCTGCAGGTGCAGCACCGCTTCGCGACGTGGGACCTGCGCCCGTTCGAGCCCGACTCGGACTTCCTGGTCGCCGTCCTCGGCTAGCACGGGGCGGCCCGGGCGCACCCAGGTCGCGCCCCAGGCCGTCGGTCGCGCACCGTGGCAGACAGGCGCGACCGACGACCTCGCCGGGAGGGGACCGGCGGTCAGGGGGTCAGCGCCGGACGGTGGCGGCCTCGCGGGCGCGGGCGGCCGTGGCCGTGCGCTGGCGGTACACGACGTACGGGCGGGCCAGGTACGCGATCGGCACCGACCAGACGTGCACGAGGCGCGTGAACGGCCACACCGCCAGCAGCAGGCACGCGAGGACCGCGTGGGCGCCGTACACGGCGGGGGCGTCGGCGATCAGCGCGGGGTCGGGGTTCAGGGCGAACAGCCCCCGGAACCACACCGAGATCGTCCCCCGGTACTCGTACCCGGCGCCGAACACGTTGATCGCGACGGTCTGCCACATGCCGACGACGATCTCGGCGGTCAGCAGCAGGTACAGGACGCGGTCCATCGGGGTGGTGACGGCCTTGATGCGCTCGGAGTACACGAACCGGCGCAGCAGCAGGATCGCCAGCCCCGCGCACAGCACCACGCCGGCGACCGCTCCGGCCGCCACGGCCACCACGTGGTACGCGTGGTCGGAGATGCCGAGGGCCCGGGTCCAGGACTCCGGGACCAGCAGGCCGCCGACGTGCCCGAGGATGACGAACAGCGCGCCGAAGTGGAACAGCGGCGACCCGAGGGCCAGCCACTTCTTCTCCAGCACCTGGCTGGTGCGCGTGGTCCAGCCGAACTGGTCGGCCCGGTAGCGCCAGACGTGCCCGACCACGAACACGGTCAGGCAGACGTAGGGCAGCACCACGAAGGCGAGGGTGTCCCACATGGTCAGCGTCCTCCGGTGGGGGTGGGGCACGCGGCGGCGTCCGTGGACCAGCCGGGGCCGTAGGGGGCGAGGGTGATCTCGGCGCCGACCGTGTCGGTGGGGGCGCCGGCGAGCGTGAACGCGTCGACGGCCGCGTGCGAGGCGGCCGGGGCGGGACCGAGCAGGGCGTCGACGGCGTCGAGCACCCGCGCGTACGGGGACCGCCGGTCGGCGAGCGCCCGGCGGATCAGCTCGATGCCGGCGCGGTGCGAGCGCAGCACGCCCTCGCCGAGCCCGGTGCCGGCGCGGGCGGCGAACTCGAGCACCAGCGGCAGGTGGTCGGGCAGCTCGTCCTCGGGCGGGGTGAACCCGCACGCGCGGTACCGCTGCTTGATCGCCAGCAGGGCGGCCCCGCGGCGGCGGGTGTCGCCGTGCAGGTAGTACGACAGGTACAGCGCGGACGACCGCCGCAGGTCGAACGCCTCGACGTACGCGGCGCGCGCCTCGGCCGGGGTCTGCGCGGCGAACGCGTCCCAGAACGCCCGCAGGTGCTCGGCCGGCACGGAGGCGGGCAGGTCACGGACCGCCGCGGCGACGTCGTCGGCCAGGGCGTAGAACGCGTCGTCCGGGTAGCCCAGCAGCACCGCGGACAGCGCGAGCACGTCGGCCCGCGCCGGGACGTCCGGGACGTCCCGGCGGCGGGACCGGCGCAGCAGCGGCACGCGGACGGCGCTCACGCCGGGCCCCGGCGCTGGAGCGTCAGGGCGACCGGGCCGCCGCCGGGACCGCCGCCCGGGCCGCCCATGCCGGGGCCGCCGGGGCTGTCGAGCGAGCAGCCCGACGCCCACGACGCGAGCTCGGCCGCGTCCTCGGTGTGCGCCTTGGGCACGACGTACCGGTCGGCCATCTTGGCGATGGCGAGCAGCCGGTACAGGTCCTCCGCGTCCCGCTCGGTCATGCCCGCGCCGGCCAGCGCGGCGTCGTCCGCCGACCCGTCGACGCTGCGCCGGCGCATGTGCGACCGGACGGCCGCGAGCTTCTGCAGCACCCCGGCGACGACGTCCACGTCCCCGGCGGTGAACAGGCTCGCCAGGTACTCCATCGGGATCCGCAGGCCGGTGATCGTGTGGAACACGTCGTCGGCGTCGGCGTCGTCCGCCCCGCGGGCCGTCGTCGCGTCGAGCACGGGCGACAGCGGCGGGATGTACCAGACCATCGGCAGCGTCCGGTACTCGGGGTGCAGCGGCAGGGCGACCTTGTGCCGGGAGATCAGCTGCCAGATCGGCGACGCCTGCGCCGCGGTGATCCAGTCGTCCGCGATCCCGGCGTCCCGCGCGGCGCGCACCACGGCGGGGTCGTGCGGGTCGAGGAACACCGACCGCTGCGCGTCCAGCAGGTCCGCCGGGTCCTCGACCGAGGCGGCGGCCGCCACGGCGTCGGCGTCGTAGAGCACGAGGCCGATGTACCGCAGGCGCCCCACGCAGGTCTCCGCGCACACCGTCGGCAGGCCGGCCTCGATGCGCGGGAAGCAGAACGTGCACTTCTCGGCCTTGCCGGTGCGGTGGTTGACGTAGACCTTCTTGTACGGGCAGGCCGACACGCACATCCGCCAGCCGCGGCACTTGTCCTGGTCGACCAGCACGATGCCGTCCTCGACCCGCTTGTACATCGCGGACGACGGGCACGCCGAGACGCAGGCGGGGTTGAGGCAGTGCTCGCAGATGCGCGGCAGGTGGAACATGAACGTCTGCTCGAACGACATCCGGACCTGCTCGGTCATCGCGTCGAGGTTCGGGTCCTGCGCGGCGTGCACCGGGGAGCCGCCCAGGTCGTCGTCCCAGTTCGACCCGCCGGAGATCTTCATCTCCTTGCCGGTCAGCGCGCTGCGCGGCCGGGCCACCGGGAGGTCCGACCCGGCGGGCGCGGAGATCAGGGTGTCGAAGTCGTACGTCGCCGGCTCGTAGTAGTCGTCGAGCTCCGGCAGGTCCGGGTTCGAGAAGATCGTCGCCAGCCGGCGCAGCCGCCCGCCGGACCGCAGCCGCAGCCGGCCCTTGCGGTCCAGCTCCCAGCCGCCGCGCCAGCGGTCCTGGTCCTCGTACCGGCGCGGGTACCCGACGCCGGGCTTGGTCTCGACGTTGTTGAACCAGACGTACTCGACGCCGTCGCGGTTCGTCCACGTCTGCTTGCACGTCACCGAGCAGGTGTGGCACCCGATGCACTTGTCCAGGTTCATCACCATGGCGACCTGCGACATGATCCGCATCAGTACTGCACCTCCTGCGAGCGCCGCCGGATGACGGTCATCTCGTCGCGCTGGTTGCCCGTCGGGCCGTAGTAGTTGAAGGCGTACGTGAGCTGCCCGTAGCCGCCCAGCAGGTGGGAGGGCTTGAGCAGGATCGCCGTCAGCGCGTTGTGGATGCCGCCGCGCTTGCCGGAGGCCTCGGCCTTGGGCACGTCGATGTTCCGGTCCTTCGAGTGGTACATGTACGCGGTGCCGGTGGGCATCCGGTGCGAGACCACCGCCCGGGCGACGACGACGCCGTTGCGGTTGACGCCCTCGATCCAGTCGTTGTCCGCGATGCCCGCCGCCTCGGCGTCCGCGACCGACAGCCAGATGGTGGGGCCGCCGCGGGAGAGCGCGAGCATGTACGGGTTGTCCTGGAACTGCGAGTGCATCGACCACTTGGAGTGCGGGGTCAGGTACCGCACGGTGACCTCCGCGCCCCCCGCCCCGGACGCCGGCCGGCCGAAGTGCCGCGCCATGTCGAGCGGCGGCCGGAACGCCGGCAGCTGCTCCCCGAGGTCCGCGAGCCAGTCGTGGTCGAGGAAGAAGTGCTGCCGCCCCGTGAGCGTGTGCCACGGCTTGGACCGCTCGGTGTTGATGACGAACGGCGAGTACCGCCGGCCGCCGTGCTCGGACCCGGACCACTCGTAGGACGTGAACACCGGCTGCGGGCCGGTCAGGGTCTGCGCGAACGTCACCTGCCGGTCGCGGTTCTCCTCCGAGAGGTCGGACAGCTGCTTGCCGACCCGCCGCTCCAGCACCTGGAACCCCGCGTGGGCGACGTGCCCGTTGGTCGTGCCGGACAGCGCGAGGATCGCCTCGCAGACGTGCGCGGCGGTGTCGAGCACCGGCCGGCCGGCGGCGACGCCGTCCTCCCGCACGCCGTTGACCTTCGCGAGGTGCGCGACGGCCTGGTCCGGGACGACGGTGACGCCCTTGGTGGTGGTGCCGGCGGTGGAGATCAGCGGGCCGAGGGCGCGCATCTTCTCGCCGATCGCCGCGTAGTCCCGCTCGATGACCACCAGGCGCGGCATCGTCACGCCGGGGATCGGGTCGCACTCGCCGGCGCGCCAGTCCCGCGCGACGCCGCCGGGCTGCGCCATCTCGTCCGGGGTGTCGTGGGTCAGCGGGGCGGCGATGACGTCGGTGCGCGTGCCCAGGTGCACGGCCCCGAGCTCGGCCACCTTGTCGGCCAGCCCGGCGAACGCGTCGTGGTCGGTGCGGGCCTGCCACGGCGGGGTGATCGCCGCGTTCAGGGCGTGCACGAACGGGTGCATGTCCGTGGTCGAGATGTCCTGCTTCTCGTACCAGGTGGCCGCCGGCAGCACGATGTCGGAGAACAGCGACGTGGACGTCATCCGGAAGTCGATGTTCGTCAGCAGGTCGAGCTTGCCCTCGGGGGCCTGCTCCCGCCACGTCACGTCCTGCGGCCGGCGGTCGGCGGGCGCCTCGGTGGCGCGCAGCGCGCTGTCCGCCCCGAGCAGGTGCTTGATGAAGTACTCGTTGCCCTTGGCGGAGTTGCCGATGAGGTTCGCCCGCCAGACCGTCAGCACGCGCGGGATGTTCTGCGGGGCGTCCGGGTCCTCCAGGGCGAACTTCAGCCGCCCGGCCTGCAGCTCGCTGACGACGTGCTCCGGCACGCTGGTCCCGGCGGCGGCCGCCTCGTCGCACAGGTCCAGCGGGTTCCGGTCGAAGCCGGGGTGGCCCGGGGTCCAGCCCATGCGGGTGGCCTGCGCGAGGCAGTCCATCATCGTGCGGCCGGCCATCGTGCCGGGGCCCGCGGGCGACGCGAGCTCGTCGGGACCGAACCCGTCGTACCGCCACTGGTCGGTCGCGACGTACCAGAACGACGTGCCGGTCATGTGCCGGGTCGGGCGCTGCCAGTCCAGCGCGAACGACAGGTGCTGCTGCCCGGTGACCGGGCGCGCCTTCTCCTGGCCGACGTAGTGCGCCCACCCGCCGCCGTTCACGCCCTGGCAGCCCGTGAGGGTGAGCAGCGCGATGAACGTCCGGTAGATGGTGTCCGAGTGGTACCAGTGGTTCGTCCCGGCGCCCATGATGATCATCGAGCGGCCGCGGGTCTGCTCCGCGTTGCGGGCGAACTCCCGGGCGATGCGGGTGCACTGCTCGGCGGGGACGCCGGTGATCGCGGCCTGCCACGCCGGGGTGCCCGGGGACTCCGCGTCGTCGTAGCCCGTGGGCCAGGTGCCGGGCAGCCCGTCCCGCCCGACGCCGTACTGCGCGAGCATCAGGTCCAGCACGGTGGTGACCAGCCGGCCGCCGACCACGCGCGCGGGGACGCCGCGGTCGACGACGCCGCCGCCCTCGGTCTCGCCGACGTCGAACCGCGGCAGCCGGACCACCACGCCGGACGCCGTCGCGTCGCCGTGCAGCGTGAGCACGGGCTCCACGTCGCCGAGGTCGAGGTTCCACCGTCCGACGCCCTCGTCCGTCCAGCGGTCCGCGAGCGTGCCCGGCGGCACCGTCGGCGCGCCGGTGGCCGAGTCGAGCACGACGGGCCGGAACTCCGGGCGCGCGCCGAGCGCGCCGGTCACGTCGCCGCCGTCGAGGTCCGCCGCCGTGAGGAACTTCGACGCCCGGTAGGTGCCGTCCGCCCCGGGCTCCAGGGTGACCAGGAACGGGGCGTCGGTGAACCGGCGCACGTAGTCGGTGAAGTACGGGACCTGCCGGTCGCGGTGGAACTCGGCGAGGATCACGTGCCCCATCGCGAGCGCCAGCGCGCCGTCGGTGCCGGGCGCGGGGGCCATCCAGTCGTCCGCGAACTTCACGTTGTCCGCGTAGTCGGGGCTGACCGCGACGACCTTCGTGCCCTTGTACCGGACCTCGGCGAGCCAGTGCGCGTCGGGCGTGCGGGTCACCGGGACGTTCGAGCCCCACATCATCAGGTAGCCGGCGTTCCACCAGTCGCCCGACTCCGGGACGTCGGTCTGGTCGCCCCACACCTGCGGGCTGGCGGGCGGCAGGTCCGCGTACCAGTCGTAGAAGCTCAGCAGGGTGCCGCCGATGAGCGACAGGAACCGGGTGCCCGCGGCGAACGACGCCATCGACATCGCCGGGATCGGGGTGAAGCCGACGCACCGGTCCGGCCCGTAGGTCTTGATCGTGTGCACGTGCGCGGCGGCCATGATCTCGGTCGCCAGGTCCCAGTCGGCGCGCACGAAGCCGCCCGTGCCGCGGGCCCGCTTGTAGATCGTGGCCTTCAGCGGGCTCTCGACGACGTCGGCCCACGCGAGCACGGGGTCGCCCAGCCGGCAGCGCGCGTCCAGGTACAGGTCCAGCAGGACGCCGCGGATGTACGGGTACCGCACGCGCGACGGCGAGTAGGTGTACCAGCTGAACGACGCGCCGCGGGGGCAGCCGCGCGGCTCGTACTCCGGGCTGTCCGGGCCGGTCGTCGGGTAGTCGGTGCCCTGGTGCTCCCAGGTGATCAGCCCGTCCTTGACGTAGACGTCCCAGGCGCACGAGCCGGTGCAGTTCACGCCGTGCGTGGAGCGGACCACCTTGTCGTGGGACCACCGCTGGCGGTAGAAGGTGTCCCAGTCCGAGTCGTCCGTCTCGACCAGGGCGTGCGCGCTGTCGAGCATCTCGGAGCCGCCGAGGCGGCCGCGCGCGGCGAGGAGGCCGCGCAGCATCGGGGACGGACCGGGGGCGTCGGCGGTGGTGGTCATCGGGCGTGCTCCTCGGGGGCGGAGGCTGGGCCATGCTGGTGGCCCGGGGACAGACGAGGCGCGCGGACCGCGCGCAGGAGAGGACGGCGATGGCGGCGCAGGACCGGCGAGGGTTCGACGGCACCACCGGGACGGGGCAGCACGGCGGCTACCGGACGCGGGTGATCCAGCTGCTGCGCGACGCCGCGTCCCCGGTGTCCGTGCAGGACGTCGCCGACGCGATCGGCGCGACACCGGGGACCGCCCGGTACCACCTGGAGTCCGTGGCGGACGCCGGGATGGCGGACCGGGTGCGCCAGGAGCGCACGACCCGCGGCCGGCCGAAGGTGCTGTACCAGGGCACCCTGCCGAGCCAGACGCACGAGCGCGCGCAGGGCTACCGGCTGCTCGCCGAGGCCCTGACCTGCACGCTCGCCGCCGAGCTGCCCGACGCCGCCGGGACGCTCTACGCGGTCGGCCGCGCCTGGGGCGGCCGGCTGGTGTACCCGGCCGCCGCGACGGCGGGCACCGTCCCGGCGGTCGTCGCCAAGCTCGAGGCGCTGTGGTTCGCCCCGGAGCTGCTGCCCGACGGGACGCTGCTGCTGCACCACTGCCCGTTCACCGCCGCGGTGCGCGCGCACCCCGACGCCGTCCGGGCCCTGCACCGCGGCCTGGTGGACGGCGCGCTGTCCGCCCTGGGCGCCGCCGAGCGGGTGGTCGAGATGACCCCGCTCGACGGCGACCACGGCTGGACCGTGCGGCTCGGGCAGGAGCATCAGGACCGCGCCTCCGCGCCGGGCCGCGCGTAGAAGTACCAGGCCAGCGCCGCGCACATCAGCGCGTACACCAGCACGCCCGCGAACACCGCGGTCCGCGGCAGGTAGTTGAACGCCATCGAGAACAGGAACGGCCCGAACGCGGCGATCGCGGCCGTCCAGCCGATCACGCCGCCGGCCTGCCGGGCCGGGAAGATCATCGGCATCTGCTTGAACGTCGAGGCGTTGCCGATGCCGGCGAAGAAGAAGATCAGCACCATGCCGGTCATGAACACGCCCAGGCTGGGCTCGTCGCCGCCGGTCACCTGGCCGAACAGGACCACGCCCGCCGAGGCCGCCATGCCGATGCCCGACACGACCGTCCACACGCCGCCGCCGAACCGGTCGCACAGCGGGCCCCAGCAGATCCGGGCCAGCGAGCCGACGAGCGCGCCCAGGAACACGAACTTCAGGTAGCCGGGCCCGAACTGCGTCTTGAGCAGCATGCCGAACGTGCCGGCCAGGCCCGAGAACATGCCGAAGGTCATGACGTACTGCAGCGTCATGATCCACGTGTGCTTGTTGGCGAAGATGTCGAACTGCTGGCGCAGGTTGGCCTTCACCGGGACGGACTTGAGCATCGTCCAGGCGAGCGCGAGGCCGACCAGGGCGAACGGGATGAAGATCAGGCCCGGGTTCTGCAGCCACACGTCCTTGGTGGTGCCGTCGTCCGCGACGGACACCTGGCCGGCGATGCCGAACATCCCGAACCCGATGGCCCACGGCACGACGAACTGCACGACCGAGACGCCGAAGTTGCCGAGCCCCGCCTGCAGGCCGAGCGCCGTGCCCTGCATCCGCTTCGGGAAGAAGTACGACGTCGAGGGCATGTAGCCGGAGAACACGCCGCCGCCGAGGCCGGCCGCGAGCGCCAGCGCGACGAGCAGCGCGTACGACGGCTGCTCGGGCAGGGTCACGACCCAGGTCCACCCGGCGAACGGGATGAGCATGAGCAGCGCCGACAGCGTGAGCATCTTCCGCGTGCCCATGAGCGGCGGCAGGGTCATCCACACCAGCCGCAGGGCGCCGCCGGTGAGGCCGGGCATCGCGAGCAGCCAGTACGACTGGCTCTCCGACAGGTTCCAGCCGGTCAGCGTGCCGAGCGTCGGGACGAGCGCACCCGGCAGGTACCAGATGACGAACGCGAGCAGCAGGTTGACGGTGGTGACCCACAGGGTCGACCAGGCGGTGCGGCTGTCCCAGCGCGCGGGGTCCTGCGGGTCCCAGCCGACCAGGTCGCGGCGGCTGTCGGCGGTGACCGTCACGGTGGTGACGGGCGGCGCGGTCTCGGTGGCCATCGGGGGTGCTCCTCGGTGAACAAGTAGGTGACCGGAACTTATGGACCGGATTCACGAGACCCCGTGGCCTTGGTCCCAGCGCGGGGGACCCCGGTCCGGCGGGGTGCCGGGGCGGCCGTGGGGGCCCGGACGAGGGGTGTCGAGGACCCCCGGAGTTCTCGCGGAACAAAGGCGCGCGGCCGACGTCGCGGCTCGGGTCGGCGGGCGGCGCACGGGCTTATCGACGGGGAAATCCGGGGCCCGGCGGTGAGCGGCGTCCGGGCGTCGTCAGGTCACGATCCGATAACGATGTCGGGGTCAGGCTTCCCTCGTCCGCGGGTGGTGTGCGGTCGCCGGCTGGTCGGCGTGCGCGGTGCGTGCCAGGCTCGACGGCATGGCCCGGTACTTCGACGTCCACCCCCACGACCCGCAGGCCCGGGCGGTCGGCCAGCTCGTCGCGCTGCTCCGGGACGACGCCCTGATCGCGTACCCCACCGACTCCGGGTACGCCCTCGGCTGCCGCATGGAGAGCCACACCGGCGCCGACCGCATCCGCGCGATCCGGCACCTCGGCGACCGGCACCACTTCACGCTCATGTGCGCCGACTTCGCGCAGCTCGGGCAGCTCGTCCGGCTCGACAACGCGCCGTTCCGCGCCATCAAGGCGGCGACGCCCGGGCCGTACACGTTCATCCTCCCGGCCACCAAGGAGGTGCCGCGCCGGCTCGCGCACCCCAAGAAGAAGACCGTGGGCGTGCGCATCCCCGACAGCCGGGTGGTGCAGGCCCTGCTCCGGGAGCTCGGGGAGCCGCTGCTGTCCTCCACGCTGATCCTGCCCGGCGACACCGAGCCGCAGACGGACGGCTGGACCGTCAAGGAGGAGCTCGACCACGTGGTCGACGCCGTCGTCGACGCCGGCGAGTGCGGCACCGAGCCCACCACGGTCGTCGACTGGTCCGAGGGCTACCCCGAGGTCGTGCGCGTCGGCGCCGGGGACCCCGACCGGTTCGCCTGAGCGGGCCCGTGCGCACGCCCGACGACCCCGCCTACCCCGCCGAGGCCGCCCCCGCCGCCGGCGACCTGCCCGCGCTGGACGGCGCCGTCGTCGAGTGCCGCGCGTGCCCCCGGCTCGTCGCCTGGCGCGAGCACGTCGCCACGGTCAAGCGCGCCGCGTTCCGGGACCAGACCTACTGGGCCCGCCCCGCGCCCGGCTTCGGGGACCCCGGCGCCGCCGTGCTCGTCGTCGGCCTCGCGCCCGCCGCGCACGGGGCCAACCGCACCGGGCGGATGTTCACCGGGGACCGCTCCGGGGACTTCCTGTTCGCCGCCCTGCACCGCGCCGGGATGGCGTCGCAGCCGACGTCCACCCACCGCGGCGACGGCCTCACGCTGCACGGCGTCCGGATCACCGCCCCCGTGCACTGCGCGCCGCCCGACAACGCCCCGCTGCCCGAGGAGCGGCACCGCTGCGGACCGTGGCTGGCGCGGGAGCTGGCGCTCGTGCGGCCCCGCGTCGCCGTGGTGCTCGGCGGGTTCGGCTGGGACGCGCTGCTGCGGACCCTCGCCGAGCAGGGCTGGGCGGTCCCCCGGCCCCGGCCGCGGTTCGCGCACGGGGCCGAGCACACCGTCGAGCACCCCGACGGCGCGACGCTCACGCTGCTCGGCTGCTTCCACGTCAGCCAGCAGAACACCTTCACCGGGCGCCTCACCCCCGCGATGCTCGACGCCGTCCTGCTCCGCGCCCGCACCCTGGCGGCGCCCGCGCAGGGCGGCGCCGCCGGGGCGGACGGGGTGGACGCGCCCGACGGGCCGGGCGGGCCGGGCGTCAGGACAGGGGACGGCCGCCCGTGACGCCGATGCGGTCGCCCGTGATGTAGCTGCTCTCCTGGCTCGCGAAGAACACGTACGCCGGCGCGAGCTCCGCCGGCTGGCCCGCGCGGCCCAGCGGGGTGTCGGCGCCGAACTCCGCCACCTTCTCCTCCGGCATGGTCGCCGGGATCAGCGGCGTCCAGATCGGGCCGGGGGCGACGGCGTTGACGCGGATGCCCTGCTCGGCGACCTGCTGCGCGAGCGCCTTGGTGAAGTTGAGGATCGCCGCCTTGGTCGCGGCGTAGTCGATCAGCTGCGGGCTCGGCTGGAACGCCTGCACCGACGTGGTGTTGATGATGCTCGCGCCCCGCCCCAGGTGCGGCAGCGCGGCCTTCGTGATCCAGAACATGGCGTACACGTTCGTCTTCATCGTGCGGTCGAGCTGCTCGGTCGTCAGGTCCGCGAGGCCGCCGTCCTGCGACATCTGGTACGCCGCGTTGTTCACCAGCACGTCCAGCCCGCCGAGCTCCGCGACGGTCCGCTCGACGACCTGCGTGCAGAACGCCTCGTCCCGGACGTCCCCGGGCAGGGTCAGCGCGCGGCGCCCCGCGTCCTCGACCAGGCGCACCGTCTCCTGCGCGTCCTGCTCCTCCTCCGGCAGGTAGACGATCGCGACGTCGGCGCCCTCGCGCGCGAACGCCAGCGCCACGGCGCGGCCGATGCCCGAGTCGCCGCCGGTGACGAGCGCCCGCTTGCCCTCGAGGCGGCCGGAACCGACGTAGGTGTCCTCGCCGTGGTCGGGCCGCTGGCGCATGTCGCCGGTCAGGCCGGGGTGCGCGATGCCCTCCGCGGGCTGCTCCGGGCGCGGGTGCTGGGTCGTCGGGTCCTGGGGAGTCGTCTGGTCGCTCATGCTCATCCATCGTCCGCGTCCCCGGGCGCGGCGCCACCCGAACGGGGCCCGAGTTGCCGCGGCGGGCCCCCGGCCCGCACAGTGGCCACCGGCCGAACCGCTTCCCGACCAGCACGTGCACGTCGCGCGCACACCGGCCGCACAGCGTCCGACACCCGGGGACCTAGGGTGTCGGACCGTGGCCGACAGGAGGAACGTGAGCGACGACGAGCAGTACGTCGAGATCTGGGGCGACCGGGTCTCGATGCGGGACCTGGTGATCGCCCTCGCGGCCTGCGCCGCCGCGACCGTGGCCGCCGTGGTGGTCGGGCGCGCGCTCGGGTCGTCGGAGTTCTTCTGGGGGCTCGGCGGGTCCGTCGCCGGCTTCGGGATCGCCGTCGCCCTGGTCCGCCCCAAGCGGGACGTGCAGATCGTCGCCGACGACGCGGACGCCGCCGGTCCCGCGGCCGGCCCCGCCGCCGCGCGCACCGCCGACTGAGCCCGACGTGGACCTCGCCCTCCTGCTGCCGATGGTCGGCGCCGCCCTCGCGGCCGTGCTGCTCTACACGCTGATCGGCTTCATCCCCGGCACCGACGAGACCTCGGTGCTGCTCCCCGTCACCCTCGCGCTGGTGCTCGCCGGCACCGACCCGCAGGTCGTGCTGGCGTTCTTCATCGCGGCCGTCGTGACGCTCAACCTCACGAACTCCATCCCGACCGCGCTGGTCGGCCTGCCCGGCGGGGTGCTGTCCGCGCCGATGATCGACCACGCGCTGACGCTCAAGCGCGAGGGGCGGGCGGCGGAGACGATCCGCAAGATGGCCGCCGGCTCCGTGGTCGGGACGCTGGTCGCGGTGCCGCTGGCGCTGCTGATCGCCCGGGCCATCACGCCGTGGGCGGACCAGCTCCGCGAGTACGGGTCGCTGCTGTTCGTCGGCGGCGCCGTCGTGCTCGCGCTGCTCGGGAAGAACCGGGTGCTGTCGCTGCTCGCGATCATCCCGCTGGGGCTGCTGTTCCAGGGCGTGCAGGCGCTGTACCGGCAGACCGGCGTGCTGCCCGAGGACGGCACCATCACCGTGTCGTTCTTCCTCTCGATCACCGCCGGCCCCCTGCTGCTCAGCCTCATCACGCTGCTCAACCCGACGCTGCGCGCGGCGCTCCCGCGGGCCGGTCGCACCCCCGTGCGGATCACCCGGTCCGAGCTCAGGGGCGCGCCGCTCAGCCCCCGCCGGCTGCTCACGCGCGCGGAGCTCGGCACCAGCGCCGCCGTGTCCGCCGCGTCCACGCCGCTGTTCTTCCTCAGCCCCGTCGCGCTGACGCTGCTCATGGGGGAGGCCGCCGGCGCCCGGGCCAAGGAGCCGCGCGAACGGTCCTCCCGGGCCGTGACCGCCATGGCGGCGCTCGCGCACTCGACCTACCTCGCGGGCGTCATCATCCCGCTGCTCGCGGTCGGCCTGCCGCTGTCGCCCGTCGCCGTCGGGCCCGCGAACGCCCTGTTCAACGCGCCGCCCGTGCTCAGCCTCGACCGGAACGTGCACCACCTGCTGTCCACGCCGCAGTTCGTCACCGCCGTCGTCGTCGGGGCCGGCCTGGCCCTCGTGCTGTCGTACGTCCTGGCGGTGCGGTACTCGTTCCGGCTGACCGCGCTCGTCACCCGGTACGTGCCGCACGAGGCGGTGCTCGCGCTGTTCGTGGTGTTCGTGCTGCTCCTGGCGTACCTCGACGCCGGGCTGATCAACGTCTTCGCCGTGCTGCTGGTCGGACTCACCTGCGGCACGCTGAACCGGCTGGGCGTCAACTTCGGGGTGCAGTTCATGTCGCTGTACGCGGCCCCGTGGTTCGTCGCCCACCTCATGTGAAGGAGCCGACCATCCGCACCGACCGCGCCACCGGCACCGGGCACACCCGGGCCAAGGCGATCCTCGTGGGCGAGCACGCCGTCGTGTACGGCGAGCCCGCCATCGCCCTGCCGCTGGCGAGCCTCCCGATGCGCGCCACCGCCCGGCGCGAGGACGGGCCGCTGACGCTCGAGTCCGTGCTGTACTCCGGGCCCCTCGCCGACGCCCCCGAGCAGCTCGCCGCGCCGCGCGCCGCCGTCGAGGCCACCCTCGACCACCTCGGGCTGCCGCACCGCGGGATCGTGCTCGCCACGGAGTCCACCATCCCCGCGGCACGCGGCCTCGGTTCCAGCGCCGCCACCGCCGGCGCCCTCGCGCTCGCGCTCGCGGACCTCGCCGGGCGCACGCTCACGCCGCAGGAGCACTTCGACCTGGTGCAGGTCGGCGAGCGCGTCGCGCACGGCAACCCCAGCGGCCTCGACGCCCGGACCACCGCCTCGACCGAGCCGGTCTGGTTCCAGGCCGGGGAGATCCGGCCGCTGGACCTGCGGCTGCGCGCGCACCTCGTCGTCGCGGACACCGGGGTGCACGGGCGGACCCGGGTCGCCGTCGCCGACGTGCGCTCGTTCCGCGAGCGGCACCCGGCCCGCGGGGCGGAGCTCGTCGCCGAGCTCGGGCAGATCACCCGGGACGTCGTCGTCGACCTGGCGCAGGACCGGCCCCGCGAGCTGGGCGCCCGGATGACCCGCGCGCACGGGGCGCTGGCGGAGCTCGGGGTGTCGTCCCCGGAGCTCGACCGGCTGGTCGGGGCGGCCCTCGCGGCCGGCGCGCTCGGCGCCAAGCTGACCGGCGGGGGGCAGGGCGGGTGCCTGCTCGCGCTCGCGGCCGACGCGGGGTCCGCTGGTACGATCGCCGCTGCCCTGCGCCGCGCGGGAGCGGCGCGCACCTGGCTGCACCGGACCGACGCGCGGCGGCCCGCTGCTCCCTCCGCCCAGGTGTCCCTCGGATGACGAACTCCGCGACCGCCGTCGCGCACGCCAACATCGCCCTCGCCAAGTACTGGGGCAAGCGCGACGAGGCCCTGGCGCTGCCCGCGACGTCCAGCCTGTCGCTGACGCTCGACGCGTTCCACGCCACGACGACCGTCACCCTCGACCCGGGCGCCGCCGCGGACTCCGGGACGCTCGACGGCCGGCCGATGGCCGAGGGCGAGCTCGCGCGGGTCAGCCGGTTCCTCGACCTGGTGCGCTCCCGCGCGGGGTCGTCGGCGCACGCGATCGTGACCTCCGTGTCGACCGTCCCCACCGGCGCGGGGCTCGCCTCGTCCGCGAGCGGGTTCGCCGCCCTCGCCGGTGCCGCGAGCGCCGCCTACGGCCTGGACCTCGACCCGCGGGCGCTGTCCCGCCTGGCCCGCCGGGGCTCCGGGTCCGCCGCGCGCTCCGTGTTCGGCGGCCTCGTCGTCTGGCACGCCGGCACCGACGACGCCTCGTCGTTCGCGGAGCCGGTGCCCGGTGGCGAGCCCGGCGGTCCGCTCGACCCCGCGATGGCCGTGGTCGTGCTCGACGCCGGGCAGAAGCCCGTGTCCAGCCGCGAGGCCATGCGCCGGACCGTCGCCACGTCGCCGTTCTTCCCCGCGTGGACGGAGGCCACCGAGCGGGACGTCGTGCTCATGCTCGACGCGGTCCGCGCCGGCGACCTCGCCGCGCTCGGGGAGCTCGCCGAGTCGAACGCCCTCCGCATGCACGCCACGATGCTCGGCGCCCGGCCGCCGGTGCGGTACTGGACGGAGCACACCGTCGCGGTGCTGGACCAGGTGCTCGCGCTGCGGGCCGACGGGCTGCCGTGCTGGGCCACCATCGACGCCGGCCCGAACGTCAAGGTGCTGTGCGCGGCGCCCGACCTGCCGGAGCTCGCCGCGGCGCTGTCCGCGGGCGGGACCCGCCGGGTCGTGACGGCCCGCCCCGGCCCGGGCCTGCGCCTGGCCGGCGAGGAGGTCGCGTGACCACCGGGGCCGCGGGCGGCGCGCCCATCGAGGCCCGCGCGCCCGGCAAGCTGTTCGTCGCCGGGGAGTACGCCGTCGTCGAGGCGGGGTACCCGGCGGTGCTGGTGGCCGTGGACCGGCACGTCACGGTCCGGCTGGCGCCCGCCGAGGGCGCGGGCTCCATCGCGTCCGACCAGTACGGGCGGCTGCCCGTCGTGTGGCGGCGGCGCGGCGACCGGGTCGTGCTCGACCACGACAGCCGGCCGTTCGACTACGTGCTCGCCGCGATCGACGTGGTCGAGCGGTTCGCCGCCGAGCAGGGCCGCACCCTCGGGTTCTACGACATCACGATCACGTCCGAGCTCGACGACCCGTCCGGGCGGAAGTTCGGCCTCGGCTCGTCGGCGGCGGTGACGGCCGCGACGGTGCGCGCGCTGGACCGGTTCTACGACCTGCGCCTGCCGACGGACCGGCTGCTGCGCCTCGCGCTGCTCGCGACCGTCGCCGTGAACCCGATGGGCTCCGGCGGGGACGTCGCCGCCAGCCTGTACGGCGGGTGGATCCGGTACGCGGCCCTCGACCGGGAGTGGCTGCGCGACGCGCTCGCCGCCGCCGAGGCCTCCGGGGCGCCGCGCCCGCTGAGCACCCTCCTGGACGGCGCGTGGCCCGGGCTGTCCGTGCGCCGCCTGCCGACGCCGCGGTCGATGCACCTCGTCGTGGGCTGGACGGGTCAGCCCGCCTCCACGACCCGCCTGGTCGAGCGGATGCAGTCCCGCAAGGGCGCTGCCGAGAGCCACTACCCGGACTTCCTGGCCGCGTCCCGCGCGTGCGTCGACGCGCTGGCCGACGCGATCGAGCGGGACGACGCCGAGGCGGCGAAGGCCCAGATCCACCGCGCGCGCGGGCTGCTGACGTCGTTGGCCCGCGCGGCCGGCGTGGACATCGAGACCCCGGCGCTGCGCACCCTGTGCGAGACCGCGGAGAGCGTCGGCGCGGCCGCCAAGTCCTCGGGGGCCGGGGGCGGCGACTGCGGGATCGTGCTCGTGGACGCCGACGCCGACCTGGGCCCGATGCTGCGAGGCTGGGAGCTGTCCGACGTGCGGCACCTGTCCCTGCGGGTGCAGCCGTCCGAGCCCGGCACGGAGGGGGGCGGCGATGACCGCTGAGGAGCCCGCGGCGCAGGACGCCCGCCGCAAGGACGACCACGTCCGGCTCGCGTCCGCCCAGCACGCCGAGCCGCGTCCGCACGACTTCGACCACGTCCGGCCGATGAACCACCCGCTCGACGCGGGCGACCGGTCCCGCGTGTCGCTGCGCACCACCGGCCGCGTGCTGGACTGGCCCGTGCCGCTGTACATCAACGGCATGACGGGCGGCACCGCGTACACCGAGACGATCAACCGGGCGCTGGCGCTGGCGGCCCGGGAGACCGGCGTCCCGATCGCGTCCGGCTCGACCGGCATCCTGCACCGCGAGCCGGCGGCCATCCCGTCGTTCCGCGTGCTGCGCGAGCTCAACCCGGACGGCTTCGTGCTCGCGAACGTCAACGCGAACCTCACGCCCGCCCAGGCGCGCCGCTCGGTGGAGATCCTCGAGGCCGACGGCCTGCAGGTCCACGTGAACCCGGCGCAGGAGATCGTCATGCCGGAGGGCGACCGCGACTTCACGCGCTGGGCCGACAACGTCGCGGCCATCGTGGCGGGCGCCGGCGTGCCCGTGGTCGTCAAGGAGGTCGGCGCGGGCATGAGCCGCGGCACCGTGGCACGGCTGCGGGACCTCGGCGTCGCGGCCGTGGACGTCTCGGGGCGCGGCGGCACCGACTTCACGGCCATCGAGTCCGCCCGGCGCACCGACGACGGCATGGACTACCTGGCCGGCTGGGGGCAGTCGGCCGTGGAGGGGCTGCTCGACGCGTCCTCGGTCGAGGGCGTGGACCTGCTGGCCTCGGGCGGCGTCCGGCACCCGCTGGACGTGGTCCGGGCGCTGGCGCTCGGGGCCACGGCGGTCGGCGTCGCCGGCGGTTTCCTGCGCGTCCTGCTCACCCAGGGCGAGGCCGCGCTCGTCACCCGCATCCACGCGTGGCTGGAGCAGGTCGGCGACATCATGACCCTGCTCGGCGCGCACGCCGTCCCCGACCTGCGCCGCGTGGACCTGCTGCTCACGGGCCCCGTGCGGGAGTTCTGCGAGCTGCGCGGCATCGACGCGGCGTCCTACGCCCGCCG
>JAEWGQ010000086.1 GCA_023388235.1 Actinomycetes bacterium
CCACCGGCGCACCGCGGCCGCGGCCGTCGTCGTCTCGTCGTCGCCCGGCGTGAGCGGGCGGGGGTGAGCGGTACTCACTCCGGCAGGCTAGGCGCGCCCGCGCACCCCCGCCCCCGCTGCCGCCCCCCCACCCGCACCCGCACCCGCCACGTCCTCCTCGGAGACTCCGAACGTGTCGGGAGGAAGGCACGCGCTCTTGGAGGTCCCCACGGACGTCTCCGATCCCGCGCGGACCCCTCCGTGCACGCCGGGAGTCTCCGAACGCGTCCGAGAACGGCGCGCGTGCTCGGGGGTGCCCCCGGACGCCGCCGACACGGCGCGTGTTCCGCGCGATACCGCGCGTGCGCCCTCGGCGACGCCTCCGGTACCGGGCCCGCCCCCTCCGATACCGCGCATGCTCCCTCCCGGGCGCGTTGGGAGTCTCCGAACGTGTTCGGAGGGAGGGGCGCGACCTCGGAGGTCCCCACGGACACCTCCGATGCCGCGCGGGCCTCTCCGGGCGCGCTGGGAGTCTCCGAACGGGTCCGGCGACGGTGGGCGCGGGTCGGTCAGGCGAGGGGGGTGTAGTCCAGCGACTCGATGCGGACCGTGCTGGTGGTCGGGCGGCCGGCGCTGGTGGCGTGCACGCCGAGCCAGACGCCGAGGAACCCGCCGGTGCTGACGCTGTCGAGCGCGCAGGGGTCCGCGTGCCCGACGAGCACGGGCTCGGCGTCGCCGATCGCGGCCAGGAGCGCGTAGTCGGCGCCCCGGGCACGCAGCACGAGCGTGACCGGCGCGGCCTGCGCTCCCCGCACGTGCGGCG
Source organism: Actinomycetes bacterium (assembly GCA_023388235.1). GTDB lineage: Bacteria > Actinomycetota > Actinomycetes > Actinomycetales > Cellulomonadaceae > Cellulomonas. The sequence goes on from JAEWGQ010000086.1 coordinate 803, forward strand.
CGGCCGGCACATCCGGCGCAGCCAGCACGCCCGGCGCATCCAGAACACCCGACGCATCCCGCACGTCCCGCACGGCCTGCGCACCCACCGCAGCCGGCGCGGTGAGCAGCGCCTCGCCGAGCAGCGTCTCGTCCGTCCCGGCGCGGTGCACGAGCGTCACGTGCCGGGAGCCGTCCGGGCCGGCGGGGCCGACGGACAGCCGCACGTGGTGCCGCTCGTCCTGCCGTGCGGCGATCCCGGCCTCCTCGCCGTCGGCCAGGTCGGCGCGCAGCACGACGCGCAGGTCGAGGTCGCGGTGCTGCTGGCGCACGCCGAGGAACGGGGGGACGTCGAGGTCGGCGAGCCCGGCGGGCAGCACGGGCAGCACCCAGGCGTCCCCGTCGGCGGTGGCGACCTCCGCGGGCAGCGCGCGCACGGCGGTCCACCGCGGGTCGGCGGGGGGCACGGGTCCGGCGGTGCGCCCCTGGACGACGCCGGGGGTCCAGGTGTCCGCGAACGGCACGTCGACCTCGGCGGGGACGCGGCCCGCGCCGGGGGCGAACACCGGCCAGCCGTCCTCCCACGCGACGGGCAGCAGGAACGTCTCGCGCCCGAGGGGGTAGTGGTAGCCGCCGTACGTCCGCATCCCGAGGGCGACGGACCACCAGGACCCGTCGGCGGCCTGCACGAGGTCCGCGTGGCCGACGCCGACGACGTCGCTGCCGTGCCCGAGGTGCCGGTGGGTGAGCACCGGGTTGCCGGCGTACCCCGTGTACGGGCCGGTGACGTGGTCGGCGCGGGCGACGCTGACGGCGTGGTGGAACTCCGTGCCGCCCTCGGCGGCGACGAGGTACCAGCGGCCGTCGATCCGGTACAGGTGCGGCCCCTCGGCCCAGACGGCGCCGCGCACGGCACCCGTCCAGATCACGTGCTCCGGCCCGACGAGCGCGAGGGTGTCCCGGTCGAGCTCGCGCACCCAGACCTCGGTCTGCCCGGGCCACTGCGGGTCCCGGGCGACGCGGGTGCCGTGCACCCAGGCCCGGCCGTCCTCGTCGAACGCGATCGAGGGGTCGATGCCGTCGGCGTCCAGCCACACCGGGTCGGACCACGGCCCGGCGGGGTCGGTGGCGGTGACCAGGAAGTTGCCGCGGGCGCGCCGGGCGCGGTCCTCGGCGTCGTCCGCGTCGCCGCGCTCGGCGATCTGGTCGACGAGGGTGCACACGACCCAGAACAGGCCGTCGTGGTGCCGGATGGTCGGCGCGTACAGCCCGCTGGACCCGGCGAGCCCCGTGTAGTCGAGCATGCCGGGCCGGTCGACGACGTGCCCGACGACCTCCCAGCTCACGAGGTCGCGGGACCGCAGGACGGGCAGGCCCGGCAGGTACTCGAACGTGGAGGTGACGAGGTAGTGGTCCTCGCCCACCCGGCACACCGACGGGTCGGGGAAGCAGCCCGGCAGCAGCGGGTTGGGCACCGTCGTCACGGAGCGGTGACCTTCACCTCGACGACGCGGGCGTCCGCCGCGGTGACCTCGTGCACGGTGCCGGTGACCGTCAGCGCGGCGCGCGCGGTCGCGGTGCCGGGGACGTCCCGGGCCACGCGGTCGCGGCTGTTGCTGATGGCGCCGCCGGTGGACTCGCCCAGGTCGGCCTGCTCGGCGGAGGCCTGCGCGTGGGACGCGACCCAGACCTGCACCTCGCCGGGCTCGACCACCCGCACGACGCGCCGGTCCGCGAACGCGAGCCGCGTGGTCGGCACCCGGAACGTGACGCGGCGGGACTCGCCCGGCGCGAGGTCGACCCGGCCGTACCCGAGCAGCTGCGCGACGGGGCGCACGATGGAGGCGTGCACGTCCCGGCCGTAGAGCTGGACGGTGTCGGTGCCGGCGACGGCCCCGGTGTTCGTGACGGTGACCGCGGCGGTGAAGGTGCCGGCGGAGTCGACCTCGCCGTCCACCACCAGGTCGGAGTACGCGAACGTGGTGTACCCGAGGCCGAACCCGAACGGGCGCACGGGGGTCGGGTCGGTGGACGTGACGTCGGACGGCCCGCCGAGCACGGGGTGCAGGTAGCGGTACGGCTGCGCCCCGGCCGCGCGCGGCAGGGAGACGGGCAGCCGGCCGGACGGGTTGACGGCGCCGGTCAGCACGTCGGCGATCGCGTCGCCGCCGCCCTCGCCGGGGAAGAACGCCTGCACGACGGCCGCGGGCCGCGGGGCGTCGCCGTCGAGGGCCCAGCCGATCGCGTAGGGCCGCCCGGTGAGCAGCACCATGACGACGGGGGTGCCGGTGGCGACGAGCTCCTCGACGAGCGCGCGCTGCACGCCCGGGAGCTCGAGCGACTCGACGTCGTTGCCCTCGCCGACGGTGCCGCGCCCGAACAGGCCGGCCTGGTCGCCCACGACGACGACGGCGACGTCCGCGCCCTGCGCCGCGGCGACGGCCTCGGCGAACCCGGCGGTGTCGTCGCCCTCGACGTCGCAGCCCGCGGCGTACGCGATCTCGGCGTCGCCGAGCGCGGCGGCCAGCGCCTCGCGCACGCTGCGCATCTCGAAGCCCATGGGCAGGCCCGGGTGGTGCGCGAGGACGTGGTTGGCGAACGAGTAGCAGCCCATGAGCGCCTCGGCGCGGTCGGCGTTGGGGCCGACCACGGCGACGCGCGCGGGCCGGGCGAGCGGCAGCACGCCGTCGTTGCGCAGCAGCACCAGCGACTCCTGCGCGAGGCGGCGCGCGAGGTCGCGGTGCCGCGGGGAGTCCAGGTCGATGTCGGTGGGCGGCTCGTCCTCGAAGGCGTCCGGGTCCAGCAGGCCCAGCTCCTCCTTCTGCGCGAGCGCGCGCAGCACGGCGCGGTCGACCAGGCGCTCGTCGACCAGCCCGGAGCGGACGCGCTCGGCGAGCGGCTCCAGGTAGGCGTCGCCGGTCGGCAGCTCGATGTCGATGCCGGCCTCGAGGGCCAGCGCGGCCGCCTCGCCGCGGTCGGCGGCGATCTGGTGCATGACCTCGAGGAACGCCACCGCGAAGTAGTCGGCGACGACGACGCCGTCGAAGCCCCACTCCTCGCGCAGCAGCTGCGTCAGGTACTCGCTGCTCGCCGCGACGGGCACGCCGTCGATGTCGACGTAGGAGTTCATCACCGAGCGGGCGCGGCCGTCACGGACGGCCATCTCGAACGGCGGCAGGTAGACGTCCGCGATCTCGCGGGGCCCGGCCTCGACGGGCGCGTGGTTGCGGCCCGCGGTGGACGCGGAGTACGCGATGAAGTGCTTGAGGGTGGCGTGCACCCCGGCCTCCTGGAGCCCGCGCACGTACGCGGTGCCCACGGTGCCGACCAGGTACGGATCCTCGCCGATGCACTCGTCGACCCGGCCCCAGCGGGGGTCGCCGACGACGTCGAGCACCGGGGCGAGGCCCTGGTGGATGCCCAGCTCTCGCATGGAGTCCCCGATGGCCCGCGCGGCCTCGTGCACCAGGTCGGGGTCGAAGGAGGCGCCCCAGGCCAGCGGCGTGGGGTACGTCGCGGCCTGCCAGGCGGCGAGGCCGGTGAGGCACTCCTCGTGCACGAGGGCCGGGATGCCCAGCCGGGTCTCGCGCTTGAGCCGGCGCTGCTCGGCCCACAGCCAGGCCGCGCGCTCGGCGGGCTCGACGGGCCGGGTGCCGTAGACGCGGGTGTAGTGGCCCAGGCCGTGCTTGGTGATCTCCGGGAGCTCGCCGGAGTCCTTCTGCCCCGCGGCCATCTCGGACTGCATCGGCGCGACGGTGCCGTTCTGGTCGAGCCAGTAGCCGACGAGCTGGGCCAGCTTCTCCTCGAGCGTCATCCGGGCGTGCAGGTCGCGGACCCGCTCGGAGACGACGGGCATCGCGGGCGGTGCGGGCACGGCGGGGACTGCGGTGGTCTCGGACACGCGGGGGTACTCCTTCAGCACATCTGTTCGCGGGGGCGGTGCGGGGGCGGGTGGGCGGCCGGGAGGGCCGCCCACCCGGCCGGGTCAGCCCTTGACCGCTCCGGTGAGACCGCCGACGATCCGGCGCTCGAAGGCGCTGAAGAAGATCAGCGCGGGGATCATCGACAGCGACGTGAACGCCAGGACGCTCGCGGTGTCGACGGAGTGCTGCGTCGCGAACGCCTGCACGCCGAGCGGCAGCGTGTACAGCGACTCGTGGTTCAGGATGAACAGCGGCAGCATGTACCCGTTCCACGCCCCGACGAAGGCCAGGATGCCGACGGTGACCACGCCGGGCAGGGACAGGGGCACGACCATCCGGAAGAAGAACCCGAGCCGGGAGCACCCGTCGATCGACGCGGCCTCCTCGATCTCCGCCGGGATCGCCCGCAGGAACGGCACCAGGATGATGACGGTCGTGGGCAGGGCGAACGCGATCTGCGGCAGGATGATGCCGAGCAGGTTGTCGGTGAGGCCCAGGTTCTTGATGAGGATGTACAGCGGCGTGATCGCGACGGTCAGCGGGAACATCAGGCCGGCGGCGAACAGCGAGTACATGACGCCGCGGCCGGCGAACCGGTAGCGCGCGATCACGTAGCTCGCCATCACCCCGAGGACGACGACGCCGAGCGTCGTGGCCCCGGCGGAGATCACCGAGTTGAGCGCCTTGCCCCAGAACAGGTCGCTGCTGAGGACCGACGCGTAGTTGTCGAAGTTCCAGGGCGCCGGCAGCCCGGAGGGGCTGCGCGTGATCTGCGAGTTGTCGCGGAACCCGCCGAGGATGATGAACAGGACCGGCCCGACGCACAGGGCGACCAGGATCACGGCGAGCAGGTAGGTCACCGGGGAGCCCCAGCTGACCTTCTTGTCGCGGCGGATGACCTGCGGGGCGCTGCTGGTGGGCGCGACCGCGGGAGCTGTCGTCGTCACTTCTTCGAACCTCCCGTGAGCGCACCCTCGGTGTCACGCCGCAGGACGAAGCGCTGGTAGACGAGGGCGATGACGAGCGAGATGAGGAACAGCACGACGGCGACCGCGTTGCCGTAGCCGTAGTTCCCGGACAGCCGCCCCTCGAGGACCATGTAGGTCGCCATCGTGGAGGTGCCGGCGGTCGACGAGATGTACTGACCCCAGATGATGTACACGAGGTCGAAGAGCTGCAGCGAGCCGATGATCGACAGGAACGCCCAGATCCGGATGGTCGGGCCGAGCAGCGGCAGCGTGATGCGCCGCTGGGTCTGCCAGTAGGAGGCGCCGTCGATCTGGGCCGCCTCGAACAGCTCCTCCGGGATGGACTGCAGCCCGGCGAGCATGAGGATGACGGCGAAGCCGATGTACTTCCACGAGATGATGACCATCAGGGACCAGATGGCGATCTTCGGGTCCGACAGCCAGTCCTGGGCGAGGGAGCCGAGGCCGATCTTCTCCAGCAGGTCGTTCACCGCGCCCGTGGTCTGGAGCATGAGGTTCCAGCCGGTGCCGACGATGACCTCGGAGACCACGTACGGGACGAAGATCAGGACGCGGATCAGGGACCTGCCGCGGATCTTCTGGTTCATCAGGAGGGCGAAGCCGATGGCGGCCGGGCCCTGCAGGAGCAGCGACATCACCACGATGAAGCCGTTGTGCTTCAGCGCCGCGATGAACTCGCTGTCCTGGAAGATCGTGACGTAGTTCTGCAGGCCGACGAAGTCCGTCGGCGCGCCGTAGCCCTTCCAGCGGAAGAAGCCGTAGTAGGCCGCCATCAGCACGGGGAAGATGACGAACATCAGGAAGATGACGATCGCAGGCCCGGAGAGCACCGCGATCTCCGCGCGCTTGCGCCAGTCGGACCCACGGCGGCGCGTCGACCGCGCCCTGACGGCCGGAGCCGGCGTCGTGGCGACGCCGGCTCCAGCCACCTCAGGCCCCGCTGGCGCCACCGTGGTGGAGTCGCTCAGGGAGTCGTTCATGGTTGCAGATTCCTCGTTCAGCCCTTGGCCGCGGCCGACTCGACGCCCGCGATGATGTCGTCGGGGCTGCCGACGCCGGACAGCAGGTCCACGACGCCCTTGTTGAGCGCGTTGCCCACGTTCTGGCCGAGCAGGGTGTCCAGCCAGATGATCGTGTACGGCGACTCGGAGAACGACGAGGCGATCTCGGTGAGCGGGCCCTCGGGCACCGCGCCGAGCGCGTCCTTGTTCGCCGGGATGGTGCTGAAGGCGACCGCGTAGGCCTCCTGCTGCGCCTTCTCACCGATGAAGTTCAGGAAGTCCGCGCACTCCGGCGGGGCGTCCGCGTAGCAGGAGAAGCCGTCCACGCCGCCCATGAAGGCCGCCGGGTCGCCCTTGCCGCCGTCGACCGCCGGGAACGGGAACCAGCCGAGGTCGGCCAGCGGCTCCTGCGTCGGGGTGAGGTCGGCGATCTGGCCGACGTTCCAGCCGCCCATGAGCTCCATGGCCGCCTGGTGGTTGGCGATCATGCCGGCCGACGAGCCGGCGCCCTGCTGGGCGGAGGTCGTCAGGAAGCCGTCGTTGAACGGCTCCGTGTCGGCGAAGGTCTGCAGGTCCTCGGCCGCCTTGAGCCAGCACGGGTCGCTGAAGTCGAGGCTGCCGGCGTCCTCCATGACGTCCTGCGAGCACTCGCGCAGGGCGAAGAAGAAGTACCAGTGCGCGGCCGGCCACGCGTCCTTGGCGCCCAGCGCGATCGGGGCGATGCCCGCGGTCTTGAGCTGGTCGACCGCGGCGTCGAGCTCGTCGATCGTCGTCGGCGTCTCGGCCACGCCCGCCTGCGTGAACAGGTCCTTGCTGTAGAACATGCCGCCGGGCAGCACCGCGATCGGCATGCCGTAGGTCTTGCCGTCGGCGGTGAAGGCGCTGAACGTGCCCTCGCCGATGGCCTCCTTGACGGCCGGGTCGATCTTGTCGGTCAGGTCCATGACCTGGCCGGCCTCGACGATGTCGGTGAGCTTGCCGCCACCACGCGCCATGAAGATGTCCGGCGCGTCGCCCGAGTTCAGGGCGGTCTGGAGCTTGCCGTCCATGTCCTCGTTCTGGATGGCCTGGATCTGGATGGTGACGTTCGGGTTGGCCTCCTCGAACGCCGCGACCGTGTCGTCCCAGTAGGCCTTGCCGTCGCCGGTCGTGGAGTTGTGCCAGAAGGTCATCTCGACCTTGCCGTCACTGCTCCCGCCGGACCCCGAGTCGTCGCCGCCGCCACAGGCCGCGAGGCCCATGGCGCCCACGAGCACCGCGGCCGTGACCGCGAGCGTCTTGCGTGCCTTCATCAGTGTGTCCTCTTCGTTGAGTGTCTCCGCCAGGCCCACCGGTGACTGCTCACTTCCGGGCCCTCCTCGTCATCTCTGACCGGACTGCATGAGGGACTCTGGCAAACCGCGATCCTGCGTGTCAACCGTTGTCGATAACGTTTTAGTCACCGTAGGGTGTCCGGTATGAGACGCCGGGTCACGATCACGGACGTCGCCCAGGAGGCCGGGGTCTCCGTGGCGACGGTGTCCAAGGTGATCAACGGGCGCGACGGGATCGCCTCCGCCACGGCCGCGCACGTGCAGCAGGTCGTGGACCGCCTCGGGTACGAGTCGAGCCTCGTCGCGCGCGGCATGCGGTCCCAGCGCACGCACGCCGTCGGCGTGCTCGTCGCCGAGTTCGAGCCGTTCAGCACCGAGATCCTCAAGGGCGCCGGCTCCGCGCTCGCCGGGACCGACTACGCGCTGCTCGCCTACACCGGCGGCGGCTCCGGCCGGGCCGGCTGGGAGCGCCGCTACCTGTCCCGGCTGAGCGGCACGCTGATCGACGGCGCCGTCCTCGTCACGCCCACCGTCATCGACCCCGTCGCCGGCGTCCCCGTCGTCGCCGTCGACCCGCACGCCGGCCCCGGCGCCACCCCCACCGTCGACTCCGACAACCTCGAGGGCGCGCTGCTCGGCGTCCGGCACCTGCTGGACCTCGGGCACCGCCGCATCGGGTTCCTCGGCGGCCGCCGCGACCTCGAGTCGTCCGCGCTGCGCGAGGCCGGCTACGTGCAGGCGCTGCTCGACGCCGGCGTCGCCCCCGACCCGGCGCTCATGCACGTCGCCGAGTACCGCCGCGACGCCGCCTACGAGGCGACCGCCGCGATGCTCGCCCTGCCGGACCCGCCGACCGCCGTCTTCGCCGCGAACGACGTGTCCGCCATGGGCATCCTCGACGCCGCGGGCCGGCTCGGCGTGCGCGTGCCGGACGACCTGTCCGTCGTCGGGTTCGACGACATCCCGGAGTCGGCGTCCACCACCCCGCCGCTCACGACCGTCCGGCAGGAGATCCAGCAGCTCGGCGCGGTCGCGGTGCGGCTGCTGCTCGGGCTGCTCGACGGCGCCGGCGCGGACGGCACCGGCCCGGCGGCCGGCCCCGGCCACCAGCGGCTGCCCACGTCGCTCGTCGTGCGCGGGTCGACGGCCGCGCCGCGGCAGGGCGCGCGGCGCTAGCCCGCGGCGTCACCCCGGGCGACCGTCACCCGGCGCCGTCACCCCGGCGCCTGTGGCCCCGGCGACCGTCGCCCCCGCGCCGTCACCCCGGCGCCGTGACCGCCGCGACCGTCACCCCGCGACCGGGACCGCGACCTCCAGGACGACGCCCGGCGCGCCGGTGCCGAACGCCGGCAGGTACACCTCGCGGTTGTCGCCGGCCGGCGGCGGGCCGTCGTAGGACCCCGTCGACAGGTGGTCGTGCACGGCGACGAGCAGCGCCTGGTCGTCGGCCTGCGCCTGGTCGAGCCCGACGACGGCCTCGCGGTGCGCGGGGTCCACGACGAGCTGCTGCCCGACGGCGGGCCGCAGCGGCCCGGGCACGGGCACGCACACGCGCAGCGCGGCGGGGAACGTCTCGGTGGCGCGGGACGCGATCTCCGCGTGCACGGGGCCGGCGAGCGGGACGTCCGCGGCGGTCAGGTGCGCGAACAGCGCCTGCGTCGCCGCGCGCAGCACGCCGGGGATCTCCGGCAGCGTCGCCGCGGCCGGCACCGCGAGCAGCAGCCGCTCGGGCACGTCCCGGAACGCGACCCGCGTCCCGGCGGGCGGGGCGCCGGCGCCGCCGAGGACCGCGCGCACGTACTCGGCGGCCGCGGCGTCCCGCTCCCCGGCGCGACGGCGCTCGCTCCACAGGGCGTCGAAGGCGGCCACGGGGTCGTCGGCGCGCAGGACGGACGCCACGTCGGCGAGCGGCACGTCCAGCCCGCGCAGCAGGCCGATCCGCCGGGCGACGTCGACCTCCCCGGGCGGGAAGGACCGGGCGCCGGTGACCGGGTCCCGGTCGGCGCGCAGCAGCCCGCGGTCGACGTACATCCGCACGGCCTTCTCGGACAGGGACGCGGCGCGCGCGAGGGCGCCGGTGCTGGTGGTCGTCATGGCCGGGACGCTAGGGGCTGCCCCAGGGGCAGGGGCAAGCGCCGGCGGCGCGCGGGTGTCACGCGACCGCGACCCGCACGTCCAGGTCGCGGCCCAGCAGCCCCGCGAGCCGGGCGGCCTCGTCCGCGAGCGCCCGCTCCGGGACGGCGCCCGCACCGGCCGACCACGCCACGTCGAGCGTGCCGCCGGTCGTCGTCCAGGTGCCCGCGACCACGCCGCCGTGCAGGACCAGCGCCGCCCCGCGCGTCACGACGGGCCGCAGCGCCGCCGGCACCACGCGGGTGTCCGCGGTGCCGGGCCCGAGCACCCACTGGTCGTGCCCGGCGAGCAGCGTCACGGCGTCGGCGGGCTCCGCGGCCTCGAGCCCCGCGACGTGGTCGCGCAGCACGAGCGCGGGCTCCCCGTCGACCGCGACCTCGGCCGCGGCGTCGGCGAGCACCTCGTCCGTCCAGGTCTCCACGCGGCGCCGCCCGGCGCTGAGCCCGTCGGCGAGCCAGTAGCGCAGGTTCGCGCGCGTTGCGGGCCCGTACGCGCCCAGGTACCCGGCCACCGCCCGGCGGCCCGCGTCGTCGAGGTCCGGCAGCCCCCGCCACCGCGGGCTCGCGGCGGGCGACGCGAGCACGGGGCGGCCGTCGCGGGACGGCGCGAAGCACAGCTCGCCGTGCCAGGCGATCGGCTTGAGCAGGGTCATGCTCGGGTGCAGCAGGGCGGGCCCGAGGTGCGCGAACCGCGGGACGGCCGTCACGGCGTCCGCGAGCTCCTCCCGGGTCAGCGGGCCGCCGGCGAGCGCGTCCCGCACGGCGTCGAGCAGCGGGGGCCAGTCCTCCGGGCGCAGGTCGTAGTGCTCCTGCCAGCTGCGCAGCGCCCACTGCCGGCTCGCGGTGCGGATGCGCAGGAACACGCCCGCCTCGTCCGCCGCCATGAGGTGCGACGACCCGCGGAACGCGAACGTCCGGACCAGGTCCCCCGCCGCCAGGGCCGCGGCCACGGCGCCCGGCACCGGGTCGGCGAGCCGGCGGCGCACCGCGAGCTCCGCGTCCCCCGACCAGGCGGGCACCGCGCCCAGACGGCGCACGACGTCGACGGCGGACGCCGCACCGGCGCGCAGGTGCTGCCGGTCCAGCCGCCACGCCAGCGCCTGCGCCGACGAGATCGTCATGCCCGGCAGCGTAGAGCCGGCCACCGACAGCTTGCGGGGCGCGGGGCGGACGGGCCGCGGGCGTCCGTCCCCGGGTGCGCACGTCATCCTCGCGGCGTACGCCCCCGGCCTGCGCAGATGCTCCTGCAGGCGCTGCCGGCCCCCGGGTGCCCGCTCCTACCGTCGAGGAAACGACACGGAGGAGGGCAGCATGATCGAGGCTGCAGGACTGACGAAGCGGTACGGGACGACGGTCGCGGTGGACGACGTGACGTTCACCGTCCGGCCGGGCGTGGTGACGGGGTTCCTCGGGCCGAACGGCGCGGGCAAGTCCACGACGATGCGGATGATCGTCGGGCTGGACCGCCCGACGGCGGGCCGGGTGACCGTCAACGGGCGGCCGTACGCCGAGCACCGGGCGCCGCTCGGCGAGGTCGGGGTGCTGCTCGACGCGCGGGCGGTCCACGGGGGCCGGTCGGCGCGCGACCACCTGCTCGCCCAGGCCCGCACGCACGGCATCGGCGCGCGGCGGGTCGCGGAGGTCCTCGAGATGACGGGCCTCACCGGGGTCGCACGGCGGCGCGCCGGGACGTTCTCGCTCGGCATGGGCCAGCGCCTGGGCATCGCCGCCGCGCTGCTCGGCGACCCGCAGACCGTCGTCCTCGACGAGCCGGTGAACGGGCTCGACCCCGAGGGCGTGCTCTGGGTGCGGCACCTGCTGCGGGACCTGGCCGCCGAGGGGCGGACCGTCCTGCTGTCATCGCACCTCATGAGCGAGATGGCCCTGACCGCCGACCACCTCGTGGTGCTCGGCCGCGGCCGCGTGCTCGCCGACGCCCCCGTGGCCGAGGTCGTGGCCGGCGCGGGCAGCCGCGTGCAGGTCCGCACCCCGGGGGCGGCCGAGCTCGCCGCCGCGCTCCGGCGCCCCGGCGTGGTCGTGGCCCACCCCGAGCCCGACCTGCTGGAGGTCGAGGGCATGACCGCCCCCGAGGTCGCGGCCGTCGCCGCCGCCGCCCAGGTCGTGCTGCACGAGCTCGCGACCGTCACGTCCTCGCTCGAGGACGCCTACCTCCGGCTCACCGCCGACGAGGTCGAGTACCGCACCCCCGCAGGAGGACCCCGATGAGCACCACCACCCCGGCCCGGCCGGCCACCCGCGCCGTCGCCGTGCACCCCGTGACCTTCGGGCGGCTCCTGTCCGCCGAGTGGGTCAAGGCCCGCAGCCTGCGCTCGACGTGGTGGGTGCTCGCGCTCGGCGTCCTGGCCTTCCCGGCCATGGCGGCGCTGCGCGCGTCCAGCGTCGCGGCGATCGCCGAGGACGCCGCCGGCCACCTGGTCGGCCCGGTCTACGTCACGTCCGGCGTCGCGTTCGGGCAGCTCGCGTTCTGCGCCCTGGCCGTCGTGCTCGTCACCGGCGAGTACCGCACCGGGCAGATCCGGTCGACCTTCGTCGCCGCGCCCGGCCGGGTCGCCGCGCTCGCCGCCAAGCTCACCGTGACCGCGGGCCTGGTGCTGGTCGCCGGCCTGGTCGGCGTCGCGGCGGGCTGGGCGGCCGCCGCGCCCTGGTTCGAGCCCCTGCAGATGAGCGTGGACCTGACGGACCCGGCGCACGCCCGGATGATGCTCGGCGTGCCGCTGTACCTCGCCGGGCTCGCGGCCCTGGCCCACGGCATCGGCGCCCTCGTGCGCAGCCCCGCCGCCGGCATCGCGACCGTGCTGGGCCTGGTGCTCGTGGTCGAGAACGCCCTCGGGCTCATCCCGTGGGCGCCGCTGCAGCGGTTCGCGGCGTACCTGCCCACCAGCGCCGGCGCGCGGCTCATCACCGACGAGGGCACGGGGTCCGTCGTGACCACCGCCGGGGCCGGCGTGCTGTCGCCCTGGGCCGGGTTCGCGGTGCTGCTCGCGTGGGTGCTGGCGGTGTCCGTCGCCGCGTCGGTGCTGGTCCGGCGCCGGGACGTGTGACGCTGGGCGCACCCCGCGGGCGGACGCGGGACCAGCCGGGCGACGAGCCGGCGACGAGCACGAGCACAGGGCGGAGGTGAGCGGGGTGCGGGCAGCGGACGGGACGACGCCGGGCGGGGTTGCGCCGGACGGCACGGTGCCGGACGGGGCGGTGCCGAACGGGGCGGTGCCGAACGGGACCGTGCCCGGCGCCGCGGCGCTCCGGGCGGTCGGCCGGGCCTTCGCGGCGGTGGGCCGGTTCCTCGCCCGCCCCGCGGTGGCCGACGTGCTCGTGGTCGGGCTGTTCACGGTCTGGGCCCTGCTGCTCGGGCTCGGCGCGGACTCGATGTACGGGCTCGGCAGCCACCTGTCCGCCGACCGGGTGCTGGCCATGCAGCTGACGTCGGTCGCGCTGACGGGCGCGGGTGCCGTGGCGCTGACGCAGCGCCGGCGGCGGCCGGTCGTGGTCGCGGCGGTCGTGGCGGGGCTCGGCGTGGTGTCGCTCGCGGTGACCGGGGCGACCGCCGGGTTCGAGCTCGGCCTGGCGCTCGCGCTGCTGCCCGTCGCCCGCGACCGCACCCCGCGGGTGGCCGGCACGGTCGCGGCGGCCACGGCGGGCGCGCTGCTGGTGGCCGCCGCGGTGCTGCCCGCCGTGGCGACCGTCGGGGCGGTCATGGTCGCGGGGAACGGCGGCGAGGCGGCCCTGCGCGACGCCACCCCGCAGGGCCCCTGGGGCTTCGTCACCACCCCCGTCTGGTACGTCACCGCGGTGCCCGTGGTGGTGCTGACCCTGGCGGCGCTGGTCGTCGGCCAGCTCGCCCGCAGCCGCCGGCTGGAGCGCGCGGCGCTCGCCGAGGCCGCCGAGGCCCGGCGCCGCGAGCAGCTGGAGCGGGACCGCGCGGGCGAGGTCGCCGAGCGCGCCCGCATCGCCCGCGAGATGCACGACGTGGTCGCGCACAGCGTCTCGGTGATGGTCGCCCTCGGCGGCGGGGCCGCGGCGGCGTTCGACTGGGCGCCCGACCGCGCGCGGGCCGCGCTGGACGAGCTGGTCGGGACGGGCCGCGCCGCGCTCGCGGACATGCGGCGCATCCTCGGCGTGCTGCACGAGGACGGGCACGCCCCGCTGGACCCGCCGGAGGACGGGCTCGACATGACCGTGCTCGTGGACCGGGCGCGCGCCGCGGGCCTGCCCGTGCGGGCCACCGGGATCACCGCCGCCGAGCTCGAGGCGGTCGACACCGCCCGGCGGCTCGCCGTGTACCGCATCGTGCAGGAGTCGCTCACCAACGTGCTGCGGCACGCCCCCGGCACCCCCGACGTGGCCGTCACGGTGCGCCGCGCGGGCCGCGTGCTCGAGGTCGCGGTCGCCAACGCCCGCCCGCAGGCGCCGGCCGCCGTCGGAGCAGCCCCGGGCCCGGCACCCGCACCGGCACCCGCCCTCACCGTGCCGGGCTCCGGCCGCGGCCTGACCGGGATGCAGCAGCGCGCGAGCGCCCTGGGTGGCACCGTCGAGGCGGGGCCGCACGACGGAGGATGGCGGGTCCGGGCGGTGCTGCCCGTGGACGACGAGGGAGACGGATGACGACGATCCTGCTGGTGGACGACCAGGCGCTGGTCCGGATGGGGTTCCGGCTCATCCTGGAGAGCGCCGGGTTCGACGTGCTCGGCGAGGCCGGCGACGGCGCGACGGCCGTCGACCAGGCGCGCGCCCTGCGCCCCGACGTGGTGCTCATGGACGTGCGCATGCCCGGCGTCGACGGCATCGAGGCGACGCGGCGGATCGTCGAGGCGCACCCGGCGACCCGCGTGCTCGTCCTGACGACGTTCGACCTGGACGAGTACGCGTTCGCGGCGCTGCGGGCGGGCGCGAGCGGGTTCATGCTCAAGGACGCCGAGCACCGGGACCTGGTCGCCGCCGTCCGCACGGTCGCGAGCGGGGACTCCGTCGTCTCCCCGCGGATCACGCGCCGCATGATCGAGCTGTTCGCGGCGCAGCTGCCCGACCCGGCCCGCACCCCGGCGCGCGACGGGCTGCACCCGCGCCTGGCGGCCCTGACGCCGCGCGAGGGTGCTGCGGCACGTGGCCGCCGGCAGCTCGAACGCGGAGATCGCCGACGCGCTGTTCCTCGCCGAGGCCACCGTGAAGACCCACGTCGGGCGGATCCTCGGCAAGCTCGCGCTGCGCGACCGGGTGCAGGCGGCGGTGCTCGCCTACGAGACCGGGCTGGTCCGCGCCGCCGCGCCGTAGCGGGCCGTCGCCGGGGGCCGCACGCGACGCGGGCGCGCCGCCTCCGTCGTCCCGGCGCCCGCCTCCCCCGGAGGGACGAGGCGCAGGTGGTCCGCGCGGCGGTGGTGCGTCCCGGGTGCGGGCGGCCACCATCGTCGGGTGACGTCCCTCGCCCTGCCCACCGCCCCCGGCCGCGCCCCGCACTGGGCGGGCTGGGCGTTCCCGGTCCTCGTCGCCGCCGCGGTCGCGGCGTTCCTCGTGGCGACGCCGCTGGACCGCGTCGCCCTCGACGGCCTCGCCGCCCCCGGCCCCGCGCTGGTCGCCGCGGGCGCGCTGAGCGCGGTCGCCGTCCTGGTGGCGCACCGGCACCCGCTGCTCGCGACCGGCGTCGCGGCGCTCCCGTTCGCGCTGTCCCCGTGGGCGTCCGCGTTCGTGTGGGGGTGGCTGCTCGCGCTGGTCGGCGTGATGGTCGTCGCGGCGGCGCGGCGGTGGCAGTCCGCCCTGCCGGCGTGGGCCGCCGCGGTCGCCGTGGCCGCGGTGTACTGCTCCAGCGACACCACCGCCGTGCTGCCGATCGGCCCCGTCACCTCCGGGTACGCCGCGGGCTACGGGACGACGACGCTCGTCGTCTACGTCGTCGCCTTCACCGTCGTGCTCGCCGTCGCCGCGGTGCTCGGCGCCGCGCCACGCACCTGGGCCCGGCAGCGGGCGGCGGCGGTCCAGGAGCGCCGCGCGTTCGAGGTGGAGCACGTCGCGTCCGAGCGGGCGCGCATGGCCCGCGACCTGCACGACGTCGTCGCGCACCACGTCTCCCTGATCGCCGTCCGCGCCGAGAGCGCTCCGTACCAGCACCCCGGCCTCGACCCGGCCGCCCGGGAGGTCCTGGCCGCGATCGCCGAGGACGCGCGCGCGGCGATCGGCGAGCTCCGCCACGCCCTGACCGTCCTGCGCCGCACGGACGACGCCACCCCGGACGGGACCGACGGTCCGGACCGTCGCCCCCAGCCCGACGCGGACGCGGTGCGGGACCTGCTGGGTGCCGCCGCGGGCGCCGGGCAGCCGATCCGCGCCACCGGCGAGTGGCACGACGTGCCCGCCACCCAGGGCTACGTGCTGTACCGCGCGGTGCAGGAGGGGCTGACCAACGCCCGCCGGCACTCCCCCGGCGCCGCCGTCGTGCTCGCGCGCACCCAGGAGGGCGGCCGCGTCGGCTTCGTCATGAGCAACGCGACCACCGGACCCGCCGGACCGCCGGGGCGCGGGCTGCTCGGCATGCGGGAGCGCGTCGCGGCGCTCGGCGGCACCCTGCACGCCGACGTGGACGCCGGCCGGTTCGTGCTCAGCGTCGACCTGTCGGACGGGGGCCCGCGGTGACGCGGGTGGTCGTCGCCGACGACCAGGCGGTGGTCCGCGCCGGGTTCGCCGCCATCCTCGACGCCGCGCCCGACCTCGAGGTCGTCGGCGCGGCCGCCCACGGGCTCGAGCTGCTCGAGGTGGTGGCCGCCCAGGCGCCGGACGTCGCGGTCGTCGACGTGCGGATGCCCGTCCTCGACGGGATCGACGCCACCCGCCGCATCGTCGCGGAGCACCCGGCCACGCGGGTGCTCATCCTCACGACGTTCGACCTCGACACGTACGTGCACGACGCGCTGCGCGCCGGGGCGTCCGGCTTCCTGCTCAAGGACGTGCCCGCCGGCCGGCTGGTCGACGCGGTGCGCCTGGTCGCCGACGGCTCCATGCTGCTCGGCCCCGGCATCACCCGCCGGCTGGTCGCGGACTTCGCCTCGCGCCCCGGCCGCACCGCGGCGGCCGCGCGGCTCGACGAGCTGACGCCGCGCGAGCGGGAGGTCGTGGTCCTCGTGGCCCGGGGCCTGTCCAACGCGGAGATCGCCGCGCACCTCGTGGTCAGCGACTCCACCGTGAAGTCGCACGTGTCGGAGGCGCTGCGCAAGCTCGGGTGCCGCGACCGGGTGCAGATCGTGATCGCCGCGTACGAGGGCGGACTCGCCGGGGACGCCCCGGGCGGGGCGGACGACCTCGGGGCAACTCTCCCGTCACGTTAGGGTAGGGAACCGGCCGGTCGCGCCGCGCCCCCGGGCGCGCGACCCGCCGCCGACCCCCGCGCGACGTCGCGCACGCCAGCGACCTCGAGCGGCGTGCCGATCGAGATCCCCTTCTCGACCGGAACGGACCCGACGTGACGTCCTCGCCCCCTGCGCCCGCGCACCCCGTGGTGCCCGAGGCCGGTACCGCCCACTCCGTCCTGGGTGCCCTGCGCTCGCCGCGCCGGCTGCGCACCGAGGTGCTGGCGGGCCTCGTCGTCGCGCTGGCCCTGATCCCCGAGGCCATCTCGTTCTCGATCCTCGCCGGGGTGGACCCCCGGGTGGGGCTGTTCAGCTCGTTCGTCATGGCGGTCTCGCTGGCGTTCCTCGGCGGGCGCCCGGCGATGATCTCGGCCGCGACCGGAGCCGTCGCCCTGGTGGTCGCGCCGCTCGTCCGGGACCACGGCCTGGACCACCTGCTGGCGACCGTGATCCTCGGCGGGCTGATCCAGGTGGCGCTGGGCCTGTGCGGCGTGGCGCGCCTGATGCGGTTCATCCCGCGGTCGGTGATGGTCGGCTTCGTCAACGCGCTGGCGATCCTGATCTTCGTGGCGCAGGTCCCGCACCTCCTGCACGTGCCCTGGGTGGTCTACCCGCTCGTCGCCGTGGGCATCGCCGTCCTCGTGCTGCTGCCGAGGGTCACCACCGCGGTGCCGGCGCCGCTGGTCGTGATCGTCCTGCTGACCGCCGCCACCGTCGTGCTGTCGCTCCAGGTGCCGCGCGTGCGCGACGAGGGCGCGCTGCCGGAGAGCCTGCCGTCGCTGGTGTGGCCGGACGTCCCGCTGACCCTGGACACGCTGCGGATCATCGCGCCGTACGCGCTCGGCATGGCGCTCGTGGGTCTGCTGGAGTCGCTGATGACCGCGAAGCTGGTCGACGACGTCACCGACACCCACTCCGACAAGACCCGCGAGGCGTGGGGCCAGGGCGTGGCGAACGTCCTGTCCGGCCTCTTCGGGGGCATGGGCGGCTGCGCGATGATCGGCCAGACGATGATCAACGTGAAGGCCTCGGGCGCCCGCACCCGCATCTCGACGTTCCTGGCCGGCGCGTTCCTGCTGGTGCTGGTCGTGGGCCTGGGGGACGTGGTGGGCGCCATCCCGATGGCGGCGCTCGTGGCGGTGATGGTCATGGTGTCGGTCGGGACGTTCGACTGGCACTCCGTCCGCCCGGCGACCCTGCGGCGGATGCCGCTGAGCGAGACGCTCGTCATGGTGCTCACCGTGGGCGTCGTCGTCGCGACCCACAACCTCGCCTACGGCGTCGTCGCCGGGGTCGTCGCCGCGATGGTGCTGTTCGCCCGCCGGGTCGCGCACCTGACCACGGTCACCGTGCGCTCGGACGACGGCGGCCGGCGGGTGTACGCGGTGTCCGGGGCGCTGTTCTTCGCCTCCTCGAACGACCTGGTCTACCAGTTCGACTACGACGGGGACCCCGAGCAGGTGGTCGTCGACCTGTCCGGGGCGCACGTGTGGGACGCGTCGACCGTCGCGGCGCTGGACGCGATCACCACGAAGTACCGGGCCAAGGGGAAGCAGGTGCAGATCGTGGGGCTGAACGCCGACAGCGCCCGGCGGCACGACCGGCTCGCGGGCCGGCTCGGCGGCGGGCACTGAGGCGCCCGCCGGCGGAGGTCACGCGCGGTCGGCGGCGGCCCGGCCCGACTGCTCGTACATGAACCGGCGGAAGTCCTCGGCGACCTCGAGCGTCTTGCGCAGCTTGCGGGCGCGCTCGTCGGCCGCGCTGCGGTAGGTCAGCAGCCGCTCGAGCAGCTGCTCGCGCTCCGCGTCGACCGCCTCGGGGAGGCGGTCGAGGATGGTGAGCAGGTCGCCCATCTCCTCCAGGGAGAAGTCCAGCGGCTTCATCCGCATGATGAGCTTGAGGCGCTCGACGTCCGGCTCGGTGTACAGGCGGAACCCGCCCTGGCTGCGGGCGGACGGCTCCGCCAGGCCGACCTCCCCGTAGTACCGGATCGTGCGCAGCGACAGGCCCGTGCGCTCGGCCACCTCGCCGATCTGCATGTGCCGCGTGTCCACCACGCTCTCCCTTCGCCCGCGACGCCCGAGCATAGCGATCCGCCCCGCTCCCGGCGGTGCCCGGGTGGGCTGGTCCTGCGCTCCCCGGCGGGGGTTTCACCCTCGCGACGGCGCATCGGGCGGGCGCAGGCCGCGACACGTACTCTCACCTAACGTTAGGGTCGGTTCGAGCGCTTCGCCCGGTTTGTCCGGATTGGTGGGGCGCGACCGGTCCAGCCAGGAGAGGGGTCCCGTGACCGCACCGAGCACCCCCGCCGCCCCGCCCGCGCCCGATCGCGGGTGCACCCCGCCGACGCCCGGACCGCGCACCCTGCGCGACTTCCTGTCGGTGGTCCGCGAGGACCACCGGATCAACTCCGAGGGGCTGTGGACCCCCGGGTTCTACGCCGCCGCCACGCAGCGCTGGGGCGCGTGGATCGCCTCCGCCACCTTCCCCGCGCCGCTCCGGCCGGCGATGTCCGCCGCTCAGCGGCTGGCCGGCCTGCTGGTGCGCAACGTCGCGGGCATCGAGATCCCGAGCAGCGTGCAGCTCGGCCGCAGGGTGCGGATCGCGCACCAGCACGGCATCGTCATCCACCCCCGCGCGCAGATCGGCGACGGCACGGTGATCCGGCAGAACGTCACCCTGGGCGCCGGCAGCGGCGACCCCGCCACGTTCCACGCCCAGGCGCCGCGCGTCGGGCACAACGTCTCGCTCGGCGCGGGCTGCGTGCTGGTGGGGCACGTCGTCGTCGGCGACGGCGCCACCATCGGGCCGAACGCCGTGGTGATGACGCACGTCCCGGCCGGCGCGACCGTCCTGGCCCCGCCCCCGCGGGTCGTCCCCGCCCGCCCCCACCCGCGGGAGGCCGCGTGAGGCGCTACCTCGACCAGGCCCTCGACCACCACCGCGCCGGCGACCCGGCGGCCGCGCTCGACGCCCTGGCGCGGGTCGCGCGCTCCGAGCCCGACTTCACCGTGTGGGCCGCGGCCGACCGGCTGCTCGCCCGGCTGACCGGCGACGGTGCCGTCGTGCCGTGGTCCCGGCGCACCCTGCGGCTGGCGCTGCTGTCCAGCCACACCAGCGGCCAGCTCGCCGGCGCGCTGCGCGTCGCGGCGCTCGCCCACGGCATCGCCCTCGAGACCCACGAGACCGGGTACCGGGCCTACGAGCAGGCCGTGCTGGACCCGGCGTCGGACCTGTACGCCTTCGCCCCCGACGTCGTCCTGCTCGTGATCGACCAGCGCGACCTGCACCTGCCGGACCTGCCCGACGACCCCCGGGCCGCCGTGGACGCCGAGGCCGCCCGGTGGGCCGGGCTCTGGGACCTCGTGCGCGGACGAACGGGCGCCACCGTCGTCCAGACGACCTTCGTGCCGGCGCCGGACGACGCCCTCGGCGGGCTCGGCGCCGTCCTGCCCGCCGGCCGCACCCGCCTGGTGCGGGCCGTCAACGCCGCGCTCGCCGACCGCCTCCCGCCCGGCACCCACCTGGTCGACGCGGAGACGGCCGCCGCCGAGGTCGGACTCGGCGTCTGGTTCGACGAGCGGTTCTGGCACACCTCGAAGCACGCCGTCGGCCTGGGGGCCGTCGGCACGCTCGCGGCACGCGCGGTCGACGTCGTCGCGGCCGCCGCCGGGCTGTCCCGCAAGGTCGTCGTGCTCGACCTGGACAACACCCTGTGGGGCGGGGTCGTCGGCGAGGACGGCGTGGCCGGCCTCACCCTGGGCGACGGCCCCGCGGGCGAGGCGTTCGTCGCGTTCCAGCGGTACGTGTCCTCGCTGCGCCGCCGCGGCCTGGTCCTGGCCGTGTCCTCCAAGAACGACCCCGCCGACGCACGGGCGCCGTTCACCGGGCACCCCGACATGGTGCTGCGCCTGGAGGACGTCGTGTCGTTCCAGGCGTCCTGGGGCGACAAGCCGTCGGCGCTGCGCACCATCGCCGCCGACCTCGACCTCGGCCTGGACGCGCTGGTCCTCGTCGACGACAACCCCCTGGAGCGCGAGCGCGTGCACCACGAGCTGCCGCAGGTCGCCGTCGTCGACCTGCCCGCCGACCCCTCCGGGTACGTGCGGGCCCTCGCCCGGTTCCCCGGGCTGCAGGCGGTCACGCTCAGCGCGGAGGACGGCCGGCGCACCGAGCAGTACCACGCCCGCGCCCGGGCCCGCGACGTCGCCGCCCGGGCGGGCACCCCGGAGGAGTTCCTCGCCGGGCTCGAGATGAGCGCCACCGTCGAGGACCTCGACGAGACGACCCTGCCGCGCATCGTCCAGCTCATCGGCAAGACCAACCAGCTCAACCTCACCGGCCGCCGCCACACCGCCTCCGCCGTCCGGGCGCTCGCCGCCACCCCCGGCGCGGTCGTCTGGGGCCTGCGGGTGCGCGACCGGTTCGACGACCACGGCCTGGTCGCCGCCCTCGTCGCCGTCCCCGACGGGGACGCCCTGGTCCTCGACACGTTCGTCATGTCCTGCCGGGTGCTGGGCCGCACCGCCGAGAACGCCTTCCTCGCCGCCCTCGTCGACCACGCCCGCGACCAGGGGTTCGCCCGCGTCGTCGGCCACTTCGTCCCCTCGGGGCGCAACACGCCCGCCGCGCCGGTCCTGCCCGCCACCGGCTTCAGCCGCGTCGACACGCCTGACGCCACCGACGAGCACGGGCACGGGCCCACCCAGACCTGGGAGATCGCGACCGGCCGCGAGCCGCAGCGCCCCGGCTACATCGCCCTCACCCTCCCGCGCGACCACCAGACCGCCGGCGCCTGACCCGAAGGAGCACCACGCCCGTGCCCAGCACCCGCGACCAGGTCCACGACGTCATCCGCGACGTCCTGCTCCGGCCCGACCTCCGGCTCACCGACGCCACCACCGCCGCAGACGTCGAGGGGTGGGACTCGCTGGCCCACATCAGCATCCTGTTCTCCCTCGAGTCCGCGTTCGGGATCAGGTTCGCCGACACCGAGATGGGCTCGATCCAGGACGTCGGCGAGCTCGTGCGGCTCGTCGAGACGAAGACGGGGACCTGAGGGCACCGGCGCGGTCACCGGCCGGTCCTCGGCACCGCGCACTCCCCCACCGCGCGTCAGGGCGCCGCCGAGCCCCGGTCTCGTGGCAGCATCGAGACGCCGTCGACGGCGGCGAGACCGGCTCGAGCGGGTGGAGCGCCCCATGAGCAGCAACGCGCGTGTCTGGATCGTGGCCTGCGTCGTCGGCGCCGTGCTCGGAGCAGCGATCACGTGGTTCTGGCAGAGCGTCGTCACCGACGACGAGGCGGGACCGCCACCGGCCACCCCGGCGCCCACCGTCACGGTGTCGCCACCGCCGGCGGCCGAACCGGCCGTGGACGAGGAGTCCCCCGGGACGTCCGTGATCCCGTCCGCGCTGCAGGGGACGTGGTGCACCGGCTCGGGCGACGACCCGCTCGGCGGGACGGGCGACCCGTGCTTCTCCTTCGCCGACCTCCTGGCGGAGTACCCGGGGATGACGCTCGACCAGGACGGCGACGTCGACGGCGTCACCCCGGACGGGGTGCTCCGCTTCACCAGCTGCCTGGGGCTGGACCTGGAACCGGCGGGCTGCTCGATGGCGGCGTCCATGTTCTTCGAGCTCTACCCGGTCGGCGTGGCACGCGACTGCGCCACGGCTGCGGCAGAGCTCGGGCTGCCGGGATGCGACCCCGACTTCACCGCCGCGCACGACATCAGCCGGGCTCGGCTGGTGATCGTCCCGAACCACCAGCAGGGGGACCTGTACTACGACACCGAGCCGATGTACCGGCAACGGTGAGCCGTGGGTTTGACCGCCATGGCCGAAGCCTGAAAGGGGCGCCTAACATCACCGCCATGCAGATCGGTTCAGTGGCAGAGTGGGCAGGTGCTGTGGCGACCGTTGCCGCAACGATCGTTGCGCTATTCCTTGCAGCGAGAGACGAGGACCAGCGCAGATCCCGCCTCGCCGCACGACGTCAGATTCGGTCGATGGCCGCCTTGCGCGTCCGAGAACTACGCCGCCTTGAGCGAGACGAAGACCACAGCCTGCTGCGGGACGATCTCGGCCACAGCAGTGACGACGTTGAGCTCAGCAGGTACTACGAACTCAGCAAGGAGTTGGGACGCTTCCGTCGGCGCCGGGTGCTTGGGATCCTGCGCGATTTATACGGTGGTCAGACGGCCCTCGACTGGGTCGAGCTGTACCCCGCCGACGTCGAAGACAAAACGGCTCACCAGGAGGCGTTCGTGCGGCATTTGCTCCGCAATCACGGCGATGGGCGTCGGCTCACAATGAGCCAGCTACACCGTGCGCTCCTGAAGCCCGTCGACCTGTCGAGGGTTTCAGAGCTACGAAGCCGCTACGAGGACCTCGCCAACCTTTGACAGTGGCTGGGCTGGTCGCGGCTCTGGAGATGTCCCGCCTTAACCTCGACGAGCATACCTAGAGCGCCGAAGCCCGATCCTGGGAGTATGTGCATCTCGACAACCCCCTACGGTCTGGGTCGCCCTGTGAACGAGCCTCAGGCCTGCATGTCCACGAACCGCGAGTAGTGCCCCTGGAACGCCACGGTGATGACGTCGGTGGGCCCGTTGCGGTGCTTCGCCACGATCAGGTCGGCCTCGCCGGCGCGCGGGGACTC
>JAEWGQ010000216.1 GCA_023388235.1 Actinomycetes bacterium
GCCGCCTTGAGGGCGCGCCCGGGCCGCAGGTCGAGCAGGTTGACCAGGTTGGCGCTGGCGGCGATGAGGGCGCCGTCGAGCGCGACGTCGACCAGCCGCGTCGCCGCGGCGGCGGCACGGCCCGCCGGGTGGGCGTCGTGCGGGCGGCTCAGCGCGGCGGCGACGAGCGCTCCCGCGCCGATCCCGAGCACCTTGAGCCCGCCCGTCGTGACCTCGCCGCGCGCGAGCGCGCCCAGGTGCCCGCGCAGACCCTTGCGGACCTCGCCCTCCCGGTCCTCGGTGAGGTCGTCCACGAGCCCGAACGCGGTGGCGGTGGTCGTCGCGACCGCGAGCGCCGCCCCGTCGCGCACGGACGGCGCGCCGACGACGGCGCCGGCGAGCACGCCCGCGGCGACCGCCGGGCCGCCGAGCAGGCTCACGGGCTCGCCCCGGTGGTTGGTGCGCTCCCACAGGGGCGCGCCCCCGGGCGGCTCCTCGTCGAGCAGCCCGCGCACGACGCTGGTGGTCAGCCGGGCGGTGGCCGCCGCGACGAGGCGCCGCGCGACGCTCACCCCTCGGCCCCCGCCCCGGCGTCCGCGCCCTCGACGGCGGGGTCGCCGGCGCCGACGGGCGTGCGGTCGGGCAGCGGCAGCACCGTGGTCGTCGGCAGCACGGTGAGGTTCTCGCCGCGGCCGTAGTGCCCGTTCGTCCCGCCGATGCGGGCGTTCAGCGCGAGCGGCACGTTGACGCGGCCCGCCGCGGTGTCGGCGTCGGAGACGGTCGTGACGTCCGCCGCCGCGTCCTCGTCCGCCAGGATCGCGGCGACGAGGGTGCCGTCGGTCAGCGGGCCGTCGACGACGACCGAGCCCTCGGAGCGGGTCTGCGCGACCTGGGCGAGCGCGATCTGCGACCCGAGCGTCGCCTGGAGCTCGTCGGCGTCCGGGGTGGCGTCGCCGTCGGTCTTCGCGGGGACGACCGTCGGGGCCAGCAGCACGACCGCGTCGGCGGGTGCGGTCACGGTGTCCTCGAACGCGACGAGCGGGTCGTCGCCGGAGGTGAGGAACTCGAGCAGCGTCGCGGACGAGCTGCTGAGCTGGTCGGGGTTCGCCGGGTCGCCGCCGGTCAGGCCCTGCACGAGGGCCTCCGCGAGCGAGGTGTCCACCGAGGCGTCGTCGGCCGGCTGCGGGTCCAGGTAGGCGGCGATGCTGCTCACGAGCGCGGACCGGAACTGGCGCAGGTCGGTCGACGTCCAGGCCGGGTTCAGCGTCACCTGCGCGCTGACGGTGGCGCCGGCGTCGGTGAGCTGGTCCTCGACGGCCGTGCGCGCGTCGCCGTCCACGGCGCCCAGGGACACGACGGCCACGCGGCGGTCGGTCAGGGTGCCCTCGACGAGCTCCGCGCCCGCCGCGCCGATCCACGCGTCGGCGGCGGCGACGTCGGAGGCGGACGCGTCGGCCTCCGCGCGCAGCGCGTCCTTCTCGGCACGCAGCTGGTCGACCTGGCCGGTCAGCGTGTCGCCGATCGTCTCCTTGAGCGGGCCGGCGCCGAGCGCGATGCCGACGGCCAGCGCCAGGAACACCGAGATCAGGGAGACGAGGTGGTAGCGGAAGTCGATCACAGCGGGAGCTCTCGGTCGGGTGCCGCCACGCGGGCGGCACGGGAGGGGGCGGGCGTCGGTGCGGGCGCAGCCGTCATGGCGTCCCGCCGAACAGCGACCCCAGCCAGGAGACGAAGTCGTCCCACCGCGCGGCGGTCAGCCCGATGAGGGTCTGCCCCGCCGTGGTGGACGCGAGCGCGACCCCCAGCGCGAGCAGGCCCGCCAGCACGAGCAGGGTGAGCTGGAGGTTCGAGATGCGGTTCCGGTACAGCCGGGACACGCCCTTGGCGTCCACCAGCTTGCCGCCGACCCGCAGGCGCGTGAGGAACGTGCTCGCCATGCCCGAGCGCCCCTTGTCCAGGAACTCGACGAGGGTCGCGTGCGTCCCGACGGCGACGATGAGCTCGGCGCCCTTGTCGTCCGCGAGCAGCATCGCGACGTCCTCGCTGGTGCCCGTCGCGGGGAACACGATGTGCGGGACGCCGAGCTGGTCGACGCGGGCCAGGCCGGGCGCGCGGCCGTCGCGGTAGGCGTGCACGACGATCTCCGCCCCGCAGCGCAGCGCGCGGTCCGAGACGGAGTCCATGTCGCCGACGATCATGTCCGGCGTCCAGCCGGCCTCGAGGATCGCGTCCGCGCCGCCGTCCACCCCGATGAGCACCGGCCGGTACTCGCGGATGTAGGGCCGCAGCGTGACCAGGTCCTCCTTGTAGTGGTACCCGCGCACGACGATGAGCACCTGCCGGCCCTCGATCTCGGTGACGATGTCGGGCACGCCGACGCCGTCCAGCAGCAGGTCGCGCTCGCGCCGCAGGTAGTCCATGGTGTTCGCGGCGAACGACTCGAGCTGGACCGACAGCCCCTCGCGGGCGGCGGCCTGGTCGGTCGCGACGGTCTGCTCGGTCTGGACGACGCCCTCCGCCACCAGGCGGTCCCCGTCGTGCACCGCGCCGCCCTCGATGCGCAGCGTGCGGCCCTCGCGGATCGTCATGACGTCCGGGCCGAGGTCGTCGACCAGCGGGATGCCGGCGGACACGAGGATGTCGGGGCCGAGGTTGGGGTACCGGCCCGACGTCGAGCGGGCGGCGTTCAGCACCGCGGCGGGCTGGCAGGCGACGAGCGCCTCGGCCGAGACCCGGTCGATGTCGACGTGGTCGATCACCGCGATCTCCCCGGGGCGCAGGCGCTTGGTCAGCGACTTCGTCCGGGGGTCGACCCGGGCCGGGCCGACGAGCTCGCCCCCCTGGGGCGCGGCGGGGCGTCTACGGGAGGGCAGGAGTTTCATCGGTGTTCATCGTGCCACGCTTCCCAGCTCCAGGAGCTCCGCCGCGTGCGCGCGCGCCGCACCGGAATCCTCCTGGCCGGAGAGCATGCGGGCCAGCTCGCGCACCCGGTCCTCCCCCGTGACCTCGCGCACGCCCGAGGCGGTCACCGCGCCGTCCTCGGCCTTGGTGACCACCAGGTGCCGGTCCGCGAACGCCGCCACCTGGGCGAGGTGCGTGACCACGAGCACCTGCGCGTTCCGCGCCAGCGCCGCGAGACGACGCCCCACCTCGGTGGCCGCGCGGCCCCCGACGCCCGCGTCGACCTCGTCGAACACGAACGTGCCCGGGCGGTGCTCGCCCTGGTCCGGGGACGTGGCGAGCGCCACCTCGAGCGCCAGCATGACCCGGGACAGCTCGCCGCCGGACGCCCCCTTGCCGAGCGGGCGCGCCGGGGCGCCGGCGTGCGGGACCAGGAGCATCTCCACGAGATCTCCACCGTGCGGCCCCAGCTCGGGCGCAGGCTCGACCCGCACCTCGAGGGAGGCACCGGCCATCGCCAGGCCCGCGAGCTCCTCGGAGACCGTGGCCGCGAGCCGGGTCGCCGCGTCCCGGCGCGCCGCGCGCACGCGCTCGGCGAGGTCGGCCAGCCGGGCGTCCAGCGCGTCCCGCTCCGCGGTCAGCGCCGTCACCCGCTCGTCCCCGTCGCCGAGGTCGAGCAGCCGCCGGCCGGCCTCGTCCGCCCAGCGCAGGACCGCCTCGACGTCCGCGCCGTACGACCGGGTCAGCGTCGCGAGCTCCGCGCGCCGGGTCTGCGCCGCGTCCAGCCGCAGCGGGTCCGCCTGCAGGTCCTGCAGGTACGACGACAGCTCGGTCGCGGCGTCGGCGAGCAGGTAGCCGGCCTCGGCCACCCGGTCCCGCAGCTCCGCGAGCCGGGCGTCGTGCGCGCCGGCGCCGTCCAGCAGCCGGCGGGCGAGCTCCACGGCACCCGCTGCGGTCGGCGCGTCATCGGCCGCGTCCTCGTCGCCCGCCAGCGCGGCGTGCGCCCCGGTCGCGGCGGCGCGCAGGTCCTCGGCGTGCTCCAGCCGCTCGATCTCCGCCGCGAGCTCCACGTCCTCGCCGGGCTGCGGGTCGACCCGCTCCACCTCGGCCAGGCCGAGCCGCAGCAGCTCCGCCTCCCGCGCCAGGTCCTGCCGGCGGGCGGTCAGGTCCTCGATCGTGGCCTGCAGCCGCCCGCGCTCCGTCCACGCCTGCCGGTACGCCGCGAGCAGCTCGCCGTGCGCGGCGCCCGCGAACGCGTCCAGCGCCTCGCGCTGGTGCGCCGGCGACCGCAGCCGCGCCTGGTCCTGCTGCCCGTGCACCGTCACCAGGTACTCGGCCAGCTCGCCCAGCACCGCCTGCGGCACCGACCGCCCGCCGAGGTGCGCCCGTGACCGGCCCGGGCCGTCCGCCGTGGGCGCGGACACGGTCCGCAGCAGCACCAGCCCGCCGTCGTCGTCGGTGACGGCCCCGGCCTCGTCGGCCCGCGCCAGCACCGGCGACCCCGGGGGGACGACGACGCGCCCCTCCACGACCGCCGAGGCCGCGCCCCGGCGCACCGTCGCCGGGTCCGCCTTCCCGCCCAGCAGCAGGTCCAGGCCCGTGAGCACCATCGTCTTGCCCGCGCCGGTCTCGCCCGTCAGCACCGTCAGGCCGGGGTGCAGGCGGATCCGGGCGCCGGTGATGACGCCCAGGTCGCTGATCGTGATCTCCTCGAACACGCCCTCAGTCCTCGTCGCTCCGGTCGTGCGCGGCCTGCCCGCCGCGTCCGTCCTGCGGCCGCCCCCGCCACCCCGCGACCGGCAGCGCGAACTTGTTCACCAGCCGGTCCGTGAACGGCGCCGGCGTCAGCCGGGCCAGGCGCACCGGCACCGGCGAGCGCCGGACCTCCACGCGCGAGCCCGCCGGGACCTCGATGTGCCGCCGCCCGTCGCAGACCAGCACCGCCGGCGACGGCGACCGGGTCAGCACCTCCACCGCCACGACGCTGCGCGGCCCCACGACCAGCGGCCGCGCGAACAGCGCGTGCGCCGACAGCGGCACCACGATCAGGCTGTCCACCTCCGGCCACACCACGGGGCCGCCGGCCGAGAACGCGTGCGCGGTCGAGCCCGTGGACGTCGCCAGCACGACGCCGTCGCAGCCGAAGCTCGACAGCGGCCGGTCGTCGACCTCGATGACGACCTCGACCATGCGGGCCGGCTCGGCCTTCTCCAGCGCGGCCTCGTTCAGCGCCCACGACGTCACCGGGTCGGCGCGGCCGGGGACCTGCACCTGCACCTGCAGGGTCGTGCGCTCCTCGACGGTGTAGTCCCCCGCCGCGATCCGCCGCACCGCCTCGGTGATGTCGTCGCGCTCGCTCTCCGCGAGGAAGCCGACGTGGCCCAGGTTGATCCCGAGCAGCGGCACCCCCGCGGCGCGCGCGAGCTCGGCCGCCCGCAGGATCGTCCCGTCACCGCCCAGGATCATCGCCAGCTCGATGTCGTGGAACGCCATGCCCGGCACGTCCTCGCCGGCCAGCACCGGGGTGAACCCCGCGGCGGCCAGCGCGGCGGCGGCCTCCTCGGTCGCCGTCACGGCCTCCGGACGTCCGCTGTGCGTGACGACCAGCACCCGCCTGCTGCTCATGCCCCGGTCCCTCCCTCGTGCTCCACGACCTCCCGCACCCGCCCCGGCAGGTCCGCGGCGGGCAGCGCCCCCGCGGTCCCCCGGCGCAGCCACAGGAAGAACTCCACGTTCCCGCTCGGCCCCGGCAGCGGGCTGCGCGCCACGCCCCGGACGCCGAGCCCCAGCCCGGCCGCGACGCCGGCGACCGCCAGCACCGCCTCCGTCCGCTGGTCGGCCGAGCGCACCACGCCGCCCGACCCCAGGCGCTCCCGCCCCACCTCGAACTGCGGCTTGACCAGCAGCACGAGGTCCGCGTCCGCGTCGGCCACCGCGACGAGCGCCGGCAGCACGAGCGTCAGCGAGATGAACGACAGGTCGCCGACCACCAGGGACGGCGCCGGCTGCACGTCGCCCGCCGCGAGGTGCCGGACGTTCACGCCCTCCCGCAGCTCGACGCGCGGGTCGCCGCGCAGCCGGTCCACGAGCTGCCCGTGACCGACGTCCACCGCGACCACCCGGCGCGCCCCGCGACGCAGCAGCACGTCGGTGAACCCGCCCGTGCTCGCCCCCGCGTCGAGGCAGTCCCGGCCCGCGACCTGCACGCCCGGGAACGCGGCCAGCGCCCCCAGCAGCTTGTGCGCCCCGCGGGACGCCCAGTCGCCGTCCGGATCGCCGGCGTCGCCCGCGGCCTCGACCTGCGCGTGCCGGCCCTCCGCGAGCGGGTGCGCCGGCCGCCGCACCGGGAGGCCGTCGACGGTCACCCGGCCCGCGGCGATCAGCTCCGCCGCGTGCCGGCGCGACCGGGCCAGCCCGTCCCGGACCAGGGCGGCGTCGACGCGCGTCGCCACCCGCCTCAGCCCTCCGCGTCGGCGAGCCGGTCCTGCAGGGCGGTGTGCACGGCGTCGAACACGGCGAGCTGCTCGCGCAGCCCCAGCTCGGTGACGTCGGTCAGGCGCGTCAGCACCTCGTCCACCGCCTGGTCACCCGTCGGTCCCACGCTCGCCTCTCCCTGCTCCGCCACCGGCGGACGCCCGTCGGCGCGGCCGTCCGGCCACCCCGTCCTGCGCCCCCTGCACTGCCGGCCAGGCTACCGGCCGCCGCCCGCGCCCGCGCCGTCCTGCGGCTCGACACGCAGCTCGGGGACCGACGCCGGGTCGAGCTCCTCGCCCGCGTCCACCGCCGCCCACGCCGCCGCGCACGCCGCGCGGACCAGGTCGATGCCGGTCGCCGCACGGCCCAGCTCGAGCCGCCCGCCGGACACCCGGGCCGCGGCGTCCCCGCAGGTCCACCAGCCCTCGGCACCCGCCACCGGCTCCGGGTGCGGCACGAGCAGCCCGCCCAGGTCCGCCGCCACGTAGTGCGGCCGGAGCCCCGCAGGTGCGAGCACGTCGTCCCGCGCCGTGCTCACGCCGGTCAGCACGTGCAGCCCGGCGAAGCCCCCGGTCCGCGCCCCGGCCAGGTCGGTGTCCAGCCGGTCGCCCACGACGAGCGCCGCCCGCGCGCCCGCCCGCTGCACGGCCATCTCGTACATCGTCGACGCCGGCTTGCCCGCGCTGTCCGGCTCGACGCCGGTGGCCGCCGACACGGCGCCCACGAGCGCCCCGTTGCCCGGGGCGAACCCCCGCGCGGTCGGCAGGCTCAGGTCGCGGTTGCTCGCCACGAACCACGCCCCGGCCGCCACGGCGTACGCCGCCTCCGCGAGCTGCGCCCAGCCGACCTCGGGCGCGAAGCCCTGGGCCACGGCCTCCGGGCGGTCCTCGGCCGACGTCACGACGGTGAACCCGGCGTTCCGGACCGCGGTGACCAGGCCCGCGCCGCCCACGACGAGCACCCGCGCACCGGGCGCGAGCCGCGTCGCGAGCAGCGCCGCCGCGGCCTGCGCCGCCGTCATCACGTCGCCCGGCTCCGTCGGGATGTCCAGCGACGTCAGCTGCTCCGCGACCGACTCCGGCTCCCGCGACGCGTTGTTCGTCACGAACACCAGGTGCATGCCCGCGGCCCGCGCCCCGGCCAGGCCGGCTGCCGCACCGTCGATGGGCTCGTGCCCGCGGTACGCCACGCCGTCCAGGTCGACCAGGGCCAGGTCGTAGCGCTCGGCCAGCGGGATGTCGCTGCCGAGCAGTCGTGCGTCGGTCACTCGTCCTCCGTGTCGTCGTCCTGCGCCCCGGGGGCGGCATCCGTCTCGTCGGCGGGAGCGGCGTCCGCCTCGGCGGACACCGCCGCGTCCTGGTCGGCGGGCACCGCGTCGTCCTCGGCCGCGCGGGGTGCGTCGCCGCCGGGCGTCCCCCGGTCCGCCCCGTCGCCCGGCTCGGCGCCCGCGGCGCCGGAGGGCTCGGACGGCAGCTCCTCACCGTCGTCCTCGAGGTCGAACACCACCACGTCCTCGTCCGCCTCGGGGTCCGCGACCTGCGCCATCAGCGCAGCGGGGACCGCGGCCTCGGCGGCGTCGGCCTCCGCGTGACGGCCCGCGGCCCGCAGCGCCTCCGCCCGTGCCTGGACGACGCGCGCCCCGAGCACCGTCTTCACGGTCCCGGTCGCGAGCCCGGACAGCGCCGCGACGGCCGCGTCCGGGTCGCCCATGTCGAGCCGCGCGCCGCTGACGACGATCGCCAGCTCCACCCGGCCCTGCACGTCCAGCTGCTCGGCCTCGGGCTCGTTGGCGATCGCGATCGCCCGCTCCGGGCGCCCGAGCCCGCGCTCGCAGTCCGCCATCACGGCCAGGTGCTCCGACGAGCCGTTGAGCCGCCGCACCGTGCGCAGCTCCCGCAGCGCCTCGGCGTAACGACCGGTCCGGTACGCCGCCAGCCCCGCGGCCTCCCGCACCACGTCCACGCGCCCACCGTGCCGCACGGCGGCCTGGGCGTGCTCGTAGGCGAGCTCGGGGTCGACGTCCAGCAGCCGCCCGGTCATCACCAGGTGCCGCCCGACGATGCCGGCGTTGTCCTTGCTCAGCGTGCGCAGGCGCGCCCGGACCTCGCGGTCGAGCTGCCCGAACTCCACGTCGTCCGGGATCTCGGGCCCGTACACGCGCACCGCCTGGGGCGGCCGGCTGTCACGCCGATCGTCCTCGCGGTGCGGCCCGCGGCGCAGCGGCCGTCGCTCGTCGCCGGAGCCCCGGCGGTCGTCCCCTCGGAACCCTCCGCGGTCGTCCCGCGGTCCCCGGCGGCCCGCGCCCGGGCCACGGTCGTCCTGCGGGCGGCCGCCGAACGAGCCGCCCGTGCGCCGGTCGTCACCCCCGCGGAACCCGCCGGAGCGCCGGTCGTCACGCCCGGGTGCGCGGTCGCGGCGGTCGTCGCCGCCGGTGCGAGGGCCGCTAGTCCGCTGGTCCTCACGCCCGCGGTCACGGAAGCCGCCGTCGCGCCGGTCGTCACGCCCGCGGTCACGGAAACCGCCCGCACGCGCGCCACGGTCGTCCCCCCGGAGCCCACCGGACGCACCACGGTCCTCACGCCGGAACCCACCGGACGCACCACGATCCTCACGCCGGAACCCCGGCCGGTCGTCCCGGGAGTACCCGCCGGAACCGCCGGATCGACCCGGAGCCCCGGAGGGACGGCGCCCGCCGTCGCGGTCGTCCTGCCGCGGGCGCTCGCTCCGGTACCCGCCCGGACGACGATCACCCTGGTCACCGCCCGACCGCGACCGGTCTCCCCGATACCCACCGGACGCCGGCCGACCACGCTCACCCTGGAAGCCACCGGAACGGCGATCACCCTGGTCATCGCCCGACCGCGACCGGTCTCCCCGGTACCCACCGGACGCCGGCCGACCACGCTCACCCTGGAAGGTGCGGTCGCCGGACCGCCCGCCGTCGCGCGGCCCGCGACCGGAGCCCGCGTCACGCCCGGTGCCGGCACGCTCGCCACGGCTG
>JAEWGQ010000296.1 GCA_023388235.1 Actinomycetes bacterium
GCGCCGACGTGGTCGTGGTCTCGCCCGGCTGGCCGCCCGCGCACCCCCTGCTCGCCGCCGCGCGCGCGGCCGGGGTGCCCGTGTGGAGCGAGGTCGAGCTGGCCTGGCGGCTGCGGGTGCCGCGCGACACGGGCGACGGGCCGGCGCCGTGGCTCGCCGTCACCGGGACCAACGGGAAGACCACCACGGTCGAGATGCTCGCCTCGGTGCTGCGCGCCGCGGGCCGGCGCACCGCCGCCGTCGGCAACGTCGGCACGCCCGTCGTGCTCGCCGCGACGGACCCGGCGCTGGATGTGCTGGCCGTCGAGCTGTCCAGCTTCCAGCTGCACCACACCACCTCCATGGCCGCGCAGGCCGCGGCCGTGCTCAACGTCGCCGCCGACCACCTCGACTGGCACGGGTCCGCCGACGCGTACGCCGCCGACAAGGGGCGGATCTACGCGGGCGTCGAGGTCGCGTGCGTCTACAACGCGGCCGACCCGACCACCGAGCACCTCGTGCGCGAGGCCGACGTCGCCGACGGCGCGGTCGCCGTCGGGTTCACGCTCGGCGCGCCGTCCGTGGGGCAGGTCGGGCTGGTGGACCACGTGCTCGTCGACCGGGGCTTCGCCGCCCTGCGCCACACGCACGCCGCCGAGCTCGCCACGTTCGACGACCTCGCGCACCTCGCCGGGCCGGACGGGCTCGCGCCGCACGTCGTGCAGAACGCCCTCGCCGCGGCCGCGCTCGCGCTGGCGCACGGGGTGCCGCCCGCGGCCGTCGCCGCGGGGCTGCGGGAGTACCGGCCCGGCGCGCACCGCATCGCGACCGTCGCGGAGGTGGACGGCGTCCGCTGGGTCGACGACTCCAAGGCGACGAACGCGCACGCCGCCGCCGCCGCGCTGGCCGCGTTCCCCGCCGGCAGCGTCGTGTGGATCGCGGGCGGGCTCGCGAAGGGCGCGACGTTCGACGACCTCGTCGCGGCGCGCGCCGACCGGCTGCACGCGGTCGTCCTCATCGGCGTCGACCCCGCCCCGCTCGCCGACGCGCTCGCCCGACACGCGCCGCAGGTCCCCGTCGTCCGCGTGGATCCCGGTGACACTGGGACGGTGATGACCCGCGCCGTGACCGAGGCCCGCCGGCTGGCGGCTGCCCGGGGCCGGGGCACCACCGTCCTGCTGGCGCCGGCGTGCGCCTCGATGGACCAGTTCTCCTCGTACGCCGCACGGGGAGAGGCGTTCGCCGCCGAGGTCCGCGCACTGCAGCCGAGGGGGTGAGCCCGGCGGTGGCCCAGACGACCGACGCCCCGGCGCCCGGGACCGCGCCCCGCGCCCCGTCCCGCCTCGGGCAGTGGAACAGCGCCGTCACGAGCTACTACCTGCTCGTGGGCGCCAGCATGCTGCTGCTCGTGCTGGGCCTCGTCATGGTGCTGTCCTCGTCGTCGGTCGAGTCCCTCGCCGGCGGGGAGTCGCCGTACGCGGTGTTCTTCAGCCAGGCGCAGTACGCGCTGATCGGCCTGCCGCTGATGTGGCTCGCCTCGCGCGTGCCGACCCGGGTGTACCAGCGGCTCGCGTGGCCCCTGCTCGCCGCGGGCGTCGTCGCCCAGCTGCTCGTGTTCTCCCCGCTGGGGCGCAGCAAGGGCGGCAACCAGGGGTGGATCTACCTGCCGGGCTTCTCCGCGCAGCCGTCCGAGGCGCTCAAGCTCGCGCTCGTCGTGTGGCTCGGCGCGGTGCTCGTGCGCAAGCAGCCGCTGTTCGACGACTGGAAGCACGCCGCGATCCCCGCGCTGCCCATCGCGGCCGGCGCGATCGGCCTCGTCCTGCTCGGGCACGACCTCGGCACCGGCATCACCATGTTCATCCTCGTGGCGGGCGCGCTGTTCGTCGCGGGCGTGCCGATGCGGATCTTCGCCGGCGCGGGCGCGGGCGCGGCGGTGGTCGTCGCGGTCCTGGCGATCGCCAGCGACAACCGCGTCGCGCGGATCATGGACTTCTTCAGCGGCGACTGCGACCCCACCGCCGGCTGCTACCAGACCAAGCACGGTCTCCAGGCGCTCGCCACCGGCGGCTGGTTCGGGCTCGGCCTCGGGCAGAGCCGCGAGAAGTGGTCGTACCTGCCCGAGGCGCACAACGACTTCATCTTCGCGATCATCGGCGAGGAGCTGGGCCTCATCGGCACGCTGCTGGTGCTCGTGCTGTTCGGCGTGCTCGCCTTCGCGATGTTCCGGATCATCGCCCGGCACCGCGACCCGTTCGCGCAGGTCGTCACCGGCGGCGTCGCGGCGTGGATCATCGGGCAGGCGCTGGTCAACATGGGCGTCGTCGTCGGCCTGCTGCCCGTCATCGGCGTCCCGCTGCCGCTGGTGTCCGCCGGCGGGTCCGCGCTCATCACCACGCTCGTCGCCCTCGGCGTGGTCATCTCGTTCGCGCGCACCGAACCGGGGGCCGCCGAGGCGCTGGCCGCCCGCCCCGGGGTCGTGCGCCGCTCCCTCGCGGTGATCGGGCGCACCCGTGCCTGACGCCGCGCCGCGACCCGCGGCCGCACCCGATCGCCCCACCGGCGCCACCGCGCCCGAACCGGAGGACCTCGTGACCGCACCCGACGCCGACACCCCGCACGACCTCGGCGCCGACCGCGAGATCCCGCGTGCCGTGCTGCTCGCCGGCGGCGGGACGGCCGGGCACGTCAACCCGTTGCTCGCGGTCGCCGAGGAGCTGCGCGCCCGGGAGCCCGGGCTGCGCCTCGCCGTGCTCGG
This sequence comes from Actinomycetes bacterium, assembly GCA_023388235.1. Lineage (GTDB taxonomy): Bacteria > Actinomycetota > Actinomycetes > Actinomycetales > Cellulomonadaceae > Cellulomonas. The sequence goes on from JAEWGQ010000296.1 coordinate 2,735, forward strand.
CACCGCCGAGGGCCTGGAGGCCCGGCTGGTCCCCGAGCGCGGGCTCGAGATGCACGTGGTGCCCAAGGTCCCGCTGCCGCGGCGCCCCACCCCCGACTGGTTCAAGCTGCCCCGGCTGCTGCGCGCCGCCGTGGACGCGGCCGGCGTCGCGATCGACGAGACCGGTGCCCAGGTGGTCGTCGGGTTCGGCGGCTACGTCTCCACGCCCGCGTACCTGGCCGCACGCTCGCGCGGCATCCCCGTCGTCGTGCACGAGCAGAACGCCCGCGCCGGGCTCGCGAACCGGCTCGGGGCGCGCACCGCCGCCGCCGTGGCCGTGACGTTCCCGGGCACCCGGCTGCCGCGCGCGCAGGTCACCGGCCTGCCGCTGCGCCCCGAGATCGCGGCGCTGCTCGCCGACCGCGCGCGCGACCCCGAGG
>JAEWGQ010000199.1 GCA_023388235.1 Actinomycetes bacterium
GCTGGAGACCGCCCTGGCCGACCTCGCCGCAGGCTCCTTCGACTGGGTCACCCTCACGAGCGCGACCACCGTCGACGTGCTGTACGCCTACCGCGCGACGATCCCGGCGAACACGAAGGTCGCCGCCGTCGGTGAGACCACCGCCGCAGCGCTGACCGCCGTCGGCTACCGCGTCGATCTGGTGCCCGACGAAGACAACTCCGCGGCGGGCATGGCGTCGCAGCTCATCGCCCTCGAGCCGGAGCCTCGCCGCATCCTCACCCTGCGCAGCGAGATCGCCAAGCCCGTGCTCACGCGACGTCTGACCGAGGCCGGGCACGACGTGCACAGCGTCATCGCCTACCGCACCGTCGGGGTGCCCGTGTCGGACAAGGTCGCGGTGGACGTGCGTTCGGGACGCATCAACGCGATCCTCGTCACAAGCGGGTCGGTGGCCGAACAGGTGCACGAGCAGTTCCCCGAGATCCCCGCCGACACGGTGATCGCGGCGATCGGCCCGCGCACGGCGAAAGACGCACGCAAGGCGGGGCTCGGCGTGAGCGTGGTCGCCCGCGAGCAGACGGTCGACGGACTCATCGAGGCCGTCTCGACCTTCCCGCTGCCGCACGCGACCGATGAGTTCGCTCTCTGACCTGACACCTGGGGCCGCCCTCACACACGGCGCCGTGCCGACTCGCGGCCCCTGCGTGCCACACTGCGGATCGTTGCCTCTCTGTGAGCAAACCGGCCCGATGACGCTGGCAGACTGAAGGCATGGTGACTCTGCTGCTCGACTCCGCGCAGCTCGAGATCGTGCTCACGCCCTGGGAGCGTGCGCTCTCGTTCCGATCGGCGAGCCTGCGCATCGACCGACCGCGCATCTCGAAGGTGCAACTCACGGACGACCCGTGGACCTGGCTTCGCGGTGTGCCGAGCCCGGGAACATACGTGCCGGGTCTTCTCGCCATGGGCACCTGGAAATCGGCAGGCAGCACCGACTTCGTCGTTGTTCGGCGCCGCCGCGCCGCCGTCGTGATCGACGTGGAGCCGGAGGCCGTCGAGGGTGAAGACGTGCAGCGGGTCGTGCTGTCGACCCGGCACGGGGTCGCGCTGCTGCAGGCGCTGCAGCTCGAGACCGACGCGGTGCCGACGGACGTGTCCGACATCGCGACCGGAACGGTGCCGGTACGGCGGCCCACCCCGAAGCGGCGGCCCGCGCCGCGCCCGTCCCCGTGCGCCGCCCGGTCCCGCCGTGGCCCGTCCCTGAGGTCCGCATGCCGTGGACGCTAGAGGGGACGCCCGGTCCCGCACCGGGGTTCGCGCGAAAGGAGACCGGATCGTTGCCGGTCCGCCCGGGGCGCGTCCCGTTCGTGACCCGCCCGCGTCCCGCCCGTGACCTGCGGCGGGATCGCGCCGCGCGGCGATCCGCCCGGATCCGCGCCCGCGAGTCCCTCCCGGACGGGCGCGCGAGACGGCAGACTGTGGCACCGGGGGCCGGGCCGAGCAGGGCCCGTCGTCGACCCGTCGTCCCGGAAGGTCTCTCGTGCCCGCTGCGCCCACCGCTCCGCATCTCGTGCCCGCTCCCCGGTCCGTGGAGGTGCGCCCGGGCGACCCGTTCGTCGTCTCCGCCGCCACGACGGTCACCGTGGGGGTGAGCCCGGCGGAGGTGTCGCTGGGCGTGCTCGCCGCCGAGGCCCTGAGCCGCGTGTCCGGCAGCACGGTCGAGGTGCGGTACCGCGACGTGGCCGAGCCGACGCAGGCGGGCGACGTCGCCCTGCGCCTGGACGAGACCCTGGCGGGGGAGCGGTACCGGCTGGACGTCGCGACCGACCGCGTCGAGGTCGTGGCCGGCACCGCGGAGGGCCTCGTGCGCGGCCTCGCGACGCTGCACCAGGTGCTGCGCCCGTCGGACGGCGCGTACGTGGCGTGGCCGGTGCACGTCGAGGACGAGCCGGCGCACGGGTGGCGCGGCCTGTCGGTGGACGTCGCGCGGCACTTCTTCGGCACGGACGACCTGCGGGTCGTGGTCGAGCTGATGTCGGCGTACAAGCTCAACGTGCTGCACCTGCACCTGTCGGACGACCAGGGCTGGCGGCTCGAGGTGCCGTCCCGGCCGGAGCTCACCCGGCGCTCGTCCGGGACCGCCGTGGACGGCGACCCGGGCGGGTTCTTCACGACCGAGGAGTACGAGGCGCTGGTCGCGTACGCCGCCGCCCGCGGGGTGCGCGTGGTGCCGGAGATCGACGTGCCCGGGCACATCAACGCCGCGCTGCACGCGTACGGCGAGCTCAACCCCTCGGGCGAGCCGGCGGACGAGTACACGGGCATCGAGGTCGGCTTCAGCCGGCTGACCGCGGACCTGCCCGCGACGGAGCCGTTCCTGCGGGACGTGTTCGGCGACGTCGCGGCGGTGACCCCCGGGGAGTACGTGCACATCGGGGGCGACGAGGTGCACACGATGGAGCGCGACGAGTACGCCCGCCTGGTGGCGCTGGCCGCGGACGCGGTGCGCGCGGCGGGCAAGCAGGTGGTCGGCTGGCAGGAGATCGCCACGACGCCGCTGGAGCCGGGCACGATCGTGCAGTACTGGGACACCCGGATGGACCCGGAGCCGTTCGTCGCGGCGGCGCGCGCCGGGGCCCGGCTGCTGATGAGCCCGGGGTCGAAGGCGTACCTCGACATGAAGTACGACGCGAGCACCGCCCTGGGCCTGGAGTGGGCGGGGCACATCGAGCTGCGCGACGCCTACGAGTGGGAGCCGACGACGCTGGTGCCGGGGCTGCCGGCCGGGTCGGTCGTCGGCGTCGAGGCCGCCGTGTGGACGGAGACCCTGCGCAGCCTGGACGACCTCATGACGATGCTGCTGCCGCGCCTGGCGGCGGTCGCCGAGGTCGCGTGGACGCGCCCGGAGCAGCGGGACTGGGACGACTTCCGCGAGCGGGTCGCGGCGCACGGGCCGGTGTGGGGCTCCCGCGGGCTGTCCTGGTACCCGAGCCCGCAGGTCGACTGGCACGCCGACCGGTCGTGACCGCCTAGATCCAGGACCGCAGCCACATGTGGACGTGCCAGAAGCCGTACGGCACCGTCCACCCGGTCCAGATCGGGTAGAAGAACGCGCTGACCGCGAGGACCACGACCACCACCGCCGACGTGAGGGTGATCCCGAGCCGGCGGCGGCGGGGGTCGTGCAGCAGCACGCCCAGCGCGTACACGAGGGTGAGCACCACCCAGGGCGTGAACGCGATCGAGTAGAACGTGAAGATCGTCCGGTGCGCGTAGGCGAACCACGGCAGCCAGCCGGCGACCGTCCCGGACAGCACGGCGAACGCCCGCCAGTCGTGCCGGGCGAGCAGCCGGTACAGCGCGACGCCGATCGCGAGCGCGGCCAGCCACCAGAGCACCGGGTTGCCCAGCGACGTGATCGCCTGCGAGCAGGCGTCCGCGGTGCAGGCGGCCTCGGCCGCGGCGCCCTTCAGCCCGGAGACCTCGGTCGGGTAGTAGAACGACGTGGGCCGCCACTGCACGATCCAGCCGAGCGGGTGCGCCGCGTAGGCGTGCTCCGAGGTCAGGTGCGTGTGGAAGTCCCACATCTGGGTGTGGAAGTGCCACAGCGACCGCAGCGCCGGCGGCAGCCAGCCGACGCCCTCGCCGGGGTTCTCCGTCGCCCACTGCCGCAGGTACGCACCGGGGTGGGTGAACCACGACCACCACGTCGCCAGGTACACGGCCGCGGCGGTGAGCACCATGACCAGCCCGGCGGGCACCGCGTCGCGCCACAGCGCCGCGGGCACCCACGACCGCACGCCGACGGTGCGCCGGGCCGTGGCGTCCCAGGCGACCGACAGCAGGCCGAAGACCGCGAGGAAGTAGATCCCGGACCACTTCGTGCCGACGCACAGCCCGAGCAGCACCGCGGCGGCGAACCGCCACCAGCGCCACCCGAGCCGCGGGCCGAGGCCGAGGGCGGCACCCGAGTCCAGCACGGCGGCCGTCCGCGCGGCCAGCCGCCGCCGTGCCTGCTCGCGGTCGAGCAGCAGCGCCCCGAACGCCGCCAGCGCGAACAGCATGACGAACCCGTCGAGCAGGCCGGTGCGGGAGTGCACGATCGCCTCGCCGTCGACCGCCAGCAGCAGCCCCGCCAGGGTGCCGAGCGCCGTGGAGGCGAACAGCCGCCGCGCGATGCGGGCGATGAGCAGCACGGCCAGGGTCCCGGCCACCGCGGACGCCAGCCGCCAGGCCGCGGCGGACTCGATCCCGCCGCCCAGCCGGATCCCGAGCGCGATCAGCCACTTGCCCACGGGCGGGTGCACGACGTACTCCGCGGACGCGCGCAGGGCGGAGCCGTCCCCGGACTCGAACGCGGCGTTCGCGCCGTCGGCCCAGGTGCCCTCGTAGCCCTGCACGAGCAGCGAGTACGCCTGCTTGACGTAGTACGTCTCGTCGAAGACGAGCGCGTGCGGGCGGCCCAGGTCCCAGAACCGCAGCACGCCGGCCAGGGCGGTGACGGCCAGCGCCCCCAGCCAGCCGGTGAGTCGGGCGCGCCGGGTGGCGTCCAGGACCAGCGTCCGGGTGCCGAGCAGGGCGAGCAGCAGGCGGTCGTGGGTGGACAGCGCGGGGTCGTCGGCGCGGTCCGGGTCGGCGGCCGGCACCAGGATCCCCGCGACGCGGTCCCGGTCCGCCACGGCGCCGCCGTGCGCGCGGGGGGTCACGTCGTCGTGGGCGCCGGGGCTCGCCGCGCCGTCCGCGGTGGTCGCGTCGCCGCGCGGGTCGGTGA
>JAEWGQ010000376.1 GCA_023388235.1 Actinomycetes bacterium
CCCTCCACTCGCGGAACGTGGGTCGCGGAACGTGGGTCGCGGAACGTGGGTCGCGGAACGTGGGCGCGGGGCGCGGGGCGAGAACGTGGGGCGCGGGGCGCGGGGCGGGAACGCAGGGTGCGGGGCGCGGAACCCGGAACGCGGGGCGCGGAACGCGGGTCGCGGGGCGCGGCTGGGAGCGCGAGGCCGGGGGTCCGAGCCGGGCGGGGTCAGACGGTCAGGGTGACCGTCGGCAGGGCGGCCTCGTCCGCGGAGAGGCGGCGTGCCCCCCGGGGCAGCTCGTCGCGGGACGCCGCGTGCCGGGCGGTGGCGGCGGCGACGCCCTCGGGCCCGGTCCACCCGGGACGGACCTCGCCGTCGACGACGAGCGGCACCACGAGACCCCGCAGGTCGGGGCCGGTGGGGGTCCAGCCGCGGACCGCGTCGTCGGAGCCGCCGACCACGACCTCGGCGACGGCGCGGCCGGACTCGTCGAGCCGCCGGGCCGCGGACTTGCGGCCCCCGACCGACTCCTTGGCCGCCGAGGCCTTCGCGACGGGCTCCAGCCGGCCGTCGCGGCCCTCGCGGGCGACGAGCTTGTAGACCATGCCGCACGTGGGCGCGCCGGAGCCCGTGACGAGCGACGTGCCGACGCCGTAGGAGTCGACGGGCGCGACGGCCAGCGCGGCGATGGCGTACTCGTCCAGGTCGGACGTCACGACGATGCGGGTGTCGTGCGCGCCGAGGCCGTCGAGCTGGGCGCGCACCTCCTGGGCGAGCACGCCGAGGTCGCCCGAGTCGAGCCGCACCGCCCCGAGGCCGGTGCCGGCGGCCGCGACCGCCCGCTCGACGCCGCGCCGGACGTCGTACGTGTCGACCAGCAGCGTCGTGCCCGGGCCCGAGGACGCGACCTGCGCGGCGAACGCGGCCTCCTCGTCGTCGTGCAGCAGCGTGAACGCGTGCGCGGCGGTGCCGATGGTCGGCAGCCCGTACCGCCGGCCCGCCTCGAGGTTCGAGGTCCCGGCGAAGCCGGCCACGGCGGCGGCGCGGGCGGCGGCGACGGCGGCCTGCTCGTGCGCCCGGCGTGCGCCCATCTCCAGGCACGGCCGGCCGATCGCGGCGCTGGTCATGCGCGAGGCGGCGGACGCGATCGCGGAGTCGTAGTTGAGCACGGACAGCACGACGGTCTCGAGCAGCACGGCCTCGGCGAACGTGCCCTCGACGGTGAGGACGGGGGAGTGCGGGAAGAACATCTCGCCCTCGGCGTACCCGCTGATCGTGCCGGTGAACCGGTACCCGGCGAGGTACTCGAGCGTGGCGTCGTCGACCACGCGCTCGCGGGCGAGCCAGTCGAGCTCCTCGGCGCCGAACCGGAACTCGCCGAGCGCCTCCAGCACGCGGCCCGTCCCGGCGAGCACCCCGTAGCGGCGCCCGTGCGGCAGCCGGCGGGTGAACACCTCGAACACGCACCGGCGCCCGGCGGTCCCGTCGGCGAGGGCGGCCTGGAGCATGGTGAGCTCGTAGCGGTCGGTCAGCAGCGCGGTGCTCGACGACGTCATGACCACACGGTATGCGGCGGCGGGGCCGGGCGCCGCTCCCGGCCCCGCCTACAGTGGACGGGTGTCGATCGCCCCGCAGGAGACCACCCGCGCCGAGAGCGCCGTGGGCGACCCGTGGGTCACGATCGTGTGGAACGACCCGGTGAACCTCATGTCGTACGTGACGTACGTGTTCCGGTCGTACTTCGGCTACTCGCAGGCGCGGGCGGAGAAGCTGATGCTCGAGGTCCACGAGCAGGGCCGGTCGGTCGTGGCGACGGGGAACCGGGAGCTGATGGAGGTGCACGTGCAGGCGATGCACTCGTACGGCCTGTGGGCGACGCTGCAGCGCAGCGGGGCGTCGTCGTAGTGCGGGCGTTCCGGCGGGAGGGCGACCGGCTGGTCGCCGAGATGGAGGCCGGTGAGCGGGACGTGCTCGCCACCGTGGTCTCGGACGTCGCGGAGCTGCTGGGGGTCGAGGCCGGCCTGGAGGCCGGTGGCGCGCCCGGGGACCCGGCCGACCCGGGGCAGCCGGCCGACCCGGGGCAGCCGTCCGACCCGGACCTGCCCGCGGGCTGGCCGCCGACGTCCTCGCCGGCGCACCGCCCCCCGCAGGACCCGGCCGTGCGCCGCCTGCTCCCGGACGCCTCGCGGGACGACGACGAGGTCGCCCGGGAGTTCCGCCGGTTCACGGAGGACGACCTGCGCCGCGAGAAGGTGCTCCGGCTCGTGGAGGTGTACCGGGCGCTGGTCGCGGACGACCTCGACCCGGCGACGGGGGAGCGCCGCCGGTCGCGGCAGTCGGGCCCGGCGGTGGTGCGCGTCGACGTGGCGCGGGCGCCCGCGTTCGCCGCCGTGCTCACGGACGTCCGGCTGGTGCTCGCGGAGCGCCTCGGGGTCGACGACGAGGAGGCGAGCGAGGCGCTGGAGGACGAGGTGCTGGGCGACGAGCCGGCCCCGGGCGACCCCGCGGCCCGGGCGCGGCACTACCTGGGCTCGGTGTTCCTGGCGCTCGGGTGGTGGCAGGAGACCCTGATGGCCTGCCTGCTGGCGGACCTCCCGGACGACCCCGCCGCGGACGGACTAGGCTCGGGGGCGTGAACGACGCACCCATCGGGATCTTCGACTCGGGGGTGGGCGGGCTCACCAACGCGCGGGCGATCATCGACCAGCTCCCGCACGAGGCCGTGCTGTACATCGGCGACACGCTGAACAGCCCGTACGGCCCGAAGCCGCTCGCGGCGGTGCGCGCCCACGCCCTCGAGGTGATGGACGACCTGGTGGACGCGGGCGTGAAGATGCTGGTCATCGCGTGCAACTCCGCGTCGTCGGCCGTGCTGCGCGACGCCCGGGAGCGGTACACCCTGCGCAAGGGGCTGCCGGTGGTCGAGGTGATCCTGCCGGCGGCGCGCCGCGCGGTGGCCGCGACCCGCACGGGCCGGATCGGCGTCATCGGCACCCGCGCGACCATCGAGTCGCGCGCGTACGACGACGCGTTCGCGGTCGCGCCGGGGGTGCAGCTGACGACGCAGGCCTGCCCGCGGTTCGTGGAGTTCGTGGAGGCCGGCATCACGTCGGGCCCGGAGCTGCTGGCCGTGGCGACGGAGTACCTGCAGCCGGTGAAGGACGCGGGCGTCGACACCCTGGTGCTCGGGTGCACGCACTACCCGCTGCTCACCGGGGTGATCTCGTACGTCATGGGCGACGGCGTGACCCTGGTGTCGAGCGCCGAGGAGACCGCCAAGGACGTGTACCGGACGCTGGTCGCGCACGACCTGGAGCGCGACCCGGCCGCCGGCCCGCCCGAGCACCGGTTCCTCGCGACGGGCGACCCGGAGCCGTTCGCGGCGCTGGCGCGGCGGTTCCTCGGCCCCGAGGTGCGGCACGTGGAGGCCCGCGCGGCGCTGCGCTGACCCGCTGCGGCGCGCCCGGCGCCGTGACGAGCGCCACGTCGCCGGGAGGACCCTGGTCCGCCCGCGGCCGGGGCGTGCACGGCATCATGGCTCCGGGGCCGTCGCAGGACGGGGTAGTCCCGGCCCCTGTCGCGCAGGGGAGAGGTGCCGATGAGGCTCGTGGTCGTGGGCAGTGCCGGGTCGTTCCCGGGCCCGGACGCGGCGGCGTCCTGCTACCTGGTCCAGGCCGAGGGGCCGGACCCGGCGGGCGGGACCCGGACGTGGAGCGTGCTGCTCGACCTCGGCAACGGGGCGCTCGGCCCGCTGCAGCGCCACCTGGAGCCGGCGACGCTGGACGCCGTGGCGATCAGCCACCTGCACGCGGACCACGTCGCCGACGTGGTGGTGCTCGGCGTGATGCTGCGCTACGACCCGCGGGGCCGGCGCCCGGAGCCGCTGCCGCTGTGGGGCCCGGAGGGCGTGCGCGAGCGGCTGGCGCAGCTCTCGGGCCACGACCCGGCCACCGACACGGCCGACCACCTCGCGCTCGGGACGTGGCGCGCCGGGGAGCCGGTGCGGGTGGGACCGCTGACGATCGAGCCCGTGCCCGTCGAGCACCCGGTGCCGGCGTTCGGGTTCCGCGTCACCGGCCCGTCGGCGGCGGACCCCGGGCGCACGGTGACGCTCGCGTACACCGGGGACACCGACGAGTGCGCGGGGCTGGACGACCTGGCCCGCGGCGCGGACCTGCTGCTCGCCGAGGCGGCCTACCTGGAGACCACGACGGGCGCGCCGCGCGGCGTGCACCTGACGGGGCGGCGCGCGGGCGCGGCGGCGGCCCGGGGCGGCGCGCGGCGGCTGCTGCTCACGCACCTGGTGGCCTGGAACGACCCGGCGGAGAGCCTGGCGGAGGCGCGGGCCGCGTACGACGGCCCGGTGGAGCTGGCGCGCCCGGGGCTGGTCGCCGACCTCTGACGGCGGCGCGGGGGTGTCCCCGGTGCGGGCTACCCTCGGGAGCATGACCTCGGACCCCACCACCTCGACGTCCGCCGTGCCCGCGACCCGTGCCGACGGCCGCGCACCGGACGAGCTGCGCCCCATCACGATCACCCGCCGGTACCTGGACGCGGGCGAGGGCAGCGTGCTCGTGGAGTTCGGCGGCACGAAGGTGCTGTGCGTCGCGTCGTTCACCGCGGGGGTGCCGCGCTGGCGCAAGGGCTCCGGCGAGGGCTGGGTGACCGCGGAGTACGCGATGCTGCCCCGCTCCACCAGCACCCGCTCGGACCGCGAGTCGGTGCGCGGCAAGATCGGCGGCCGCACGCACGAGATCTCCCGGCTGATCGGCCGGTCCCTGCGCGCGGTGGTGGACGTCGCGGCGCTGGGCGAGAACACGATCGTCCTGGACTGCGACGTGCTGCAGGCCGACGGTGGCACGCGCACGGCCGCGGTCACGGGCGCGTACGTGGCGCTCGCGGACGCCGTCGCGTGGGGCGTCGCGGAGAAGCAGGTGGACCGGCGGCGCACGGTGCTGCGCGACTCGGTCGCGGCGGTGAGCGTCGGCGTGGTCGGCGGCACCCCGGTGCTCGACCTGCCGTACGTCGAGGACGTGCGCGCCGACACCGACATGAACGTCGTCGTCACGGGTTCCGGCACCTTCGTCGAGGTGCAGGGCACCGCCGAGCACGCCCCGTTCGACCGCGCGGAGCTGGACTCCCTGCTGGACCTCGCCCTGGGCGGCACGGCGGAGCTCGCGCGCCTGCAGGCCGAGGTGCTGGCGCTGCCCGGCGACGCCCGGGTGACGGTGCGCGGCGGGTCGGCGGTGCGCGCGTGACGGCCGCGGCGCGGCTGGTCCTCGCGACGCACAACGCGCACAAGGTCGGCGAGCTGCGCGCGATCCTCGTGCCCGCCCTGCCCGGCCTGGACCCCGACGCGGTCGTGGGCGCCCGGGACGTCGGCGCGCCGGAGCCGGTGGAGGACGGCGTGACGTTCGCCGAGAACGCGCTCATCAAGGCGCGGGCCCTCGCGCGGCACACCGGCCTGCCGGCGGTCGCGGACGACTCGGGCCTGTCGGTCGACGTGCTGGGCGGCGCGCCGGGCATCTTCTCGGCGCGCTGGGCGGGCCGGCACGGCGACGACCGCGCGAACCTCGACCTGCTGCTCGCGCAGCTCGCCGACATCGCCCCGGAGCACCGCGCCGCCCGGTTCACCTGCGCGGCCGCCCTGGTGACCCCGGACGGCGTCGAGCACGTCGAGCTGGGCCACCTGCCGGGGACCCTCGCGACCGCCCCGCGCGGCAGCCACGGGTTCGGCTACGACCCTGTGCTCGTCCCCGAGGGCGACACCCGGACGTGCGCGGAGCTCGAGCCCGCCGAGAAGAACCGCATCTCGCACCGCGGCCAGGCGTTCCGCGCGCTGGTGCCGGCGATCGTCGCCGCGCTCGGCGGCCCGCGGGACGGCTGAGGGCGACCGTGGCGGACGTCCACCTGGTCGCGGACGCCCTCACGTTCGGCTACCCGGGCCGGCCGGTGCTCAACGCCGTCGGCATGTCGACGTCGGCGGGCGACCGGATCGGCGTGGTCGGGGAGAACGGCGCGGGCAAGACGACGCTGCTGCGCCTGCTCGCGGGCGACCTGCAGCCGACGGCCGGCGAGGTGCGCCGCGCCGGGACGGTGTCGGTGGTGCAGCAGGAGCTCGACGTGCCCCCCGGTGCGACGGTCGGCGACCTGGTGCGCCGCACCCAGCGGCACGTGCGGGCCGCGGCCGAGCGCCTGGACGCGGCCGTCGCGGCGTTCGACCACGAGCGCGGCGACCTCGCGGCGCTCACCGAGGCCCTCGCGGCGGCCGAGCGGCTCGCGGCGTGGGACGTCGACCGCCGCGTGGACGAGGCGCTGACCCGCTTCGGCGCCCCGCGGGACCCCGCCCGCAGGCTCGACACGCTGAGCGTGGGCGAGGCGTACCGCGCGCGGCTCGCGTGCCACGTGGCCGAGCGGGCCGACGTCCTGCTGCTCGACGAGCCGACGAACCACCTCGACGTGAGCGGCATCGAGTACCTGACGGCGCAGCTGCAGCAGTGGCCGGGCGTCGTGGTGATCGTCACGCACGACCGGCGTCTGCTCGACGACGTGATGACCGCGATCCTCGACCTCGACCCGTCGATGGACGGCCGCCCGGTGCTGTACGGCGCGACGCGGTACGCGACGTACCGGTTCCAGAAGGACCAGGCGCTGCGCCGGTGGCGCGTCCGGTACGCCCAGGAGCGCAAGCGGGCGGCGCGGCTCGCCGAGCGGCTGGACGCGTCCTACGAGGGGCTGTCCGACGAGTGGCGCCCCGCGAAGGGGTCGCAGAAGCACCGCCGCGCGACGCGGGCGCGGATCCACGTGAAGGCCGCGGACCGGCTGGTGCAGAAGCTCGAGGCGGAGGCCGTCGAGGTGCCGGTGCCGCCGCCCGCGCTCGCGTTCCCGGACCTGCCGAGCCTGCCGGCGGACTACCGCGGCGGGCCGCTGCTGGAGCTCCGGGCGCCGCGCGTGGCCGGGCGGCTCGACCTGCCCGGCGTGCGCGTGGAGCTGCCGCCGGCCGGGCGGCTGCTGGTCACCGGGCCGAACGGGTCGGGCAAGTCCACGCTGCTCGGTGCGCTGGCCGGGCAGGTCGCGCTCGACCGCGGGCACCGGTCGGCCGCGGCCGGGGTGCGCCTGGGCGTGCTCGTGCAGGACGACGACGACCCCGCCCGGCTGCGGATGACGGGGTTCGAGGCCGCGGCGCGCCGCGCGCTGGACCTGCTCGGCTCGGGGGCGCTGGACCCGGCGCACGTGCTGCCCGTCGCAGCGCTCGGCCTGCTCGAGGAGGAGGACCTCGACCGCCCGCTCGGCGAGCTCTCCGTCGGGCAGCGCCGGCGGTTCGAGCTGGCGGCGGCCCTGGTGGCGGCGCCGCACGTGCTGGTGCTGGACGAGCCGACGAACCACCTGTCCATCGCCCTGGTGGACGAGCTGACCGAGGCGCTGCGGCTCACGTCCGCGGCGGTCGTCGTCGCGACGCACGACCGGGCGATGCGCGCGGACCTCGCGGACTGGCCGTCGATCGAGCTCTGAGGAGCGCCGGCGTCAGGGCATCCGGCCGACGTGCGCCATGGCCTGCCGCAGCAGCAGCCCCTGCCCGCCGTTCATCTCCACCTGCACCTGCTCGCTGCACGCCTCCTCGGGCGTCAGCCACGCCAGGTCGAGCGCGTCCTGCTGCGGCCGGCAGTCGCCCGTGACGGGCACGACGTAGGCCAGCGAGACCGCGTGCTGCCGGGGGTCGTGGTACGGCGTGACGCCGGGCGTCGGGAAGTACTCGGCGACGGTGAACGGCTGCGGCGTCGGCGGGACCTGCGGCAGCGCGACCGGGCCGAGGTCCTTCTCGATGTGCCGCAGCAGCGCGTCGCGCACGCGCTCGTGGTACATCACCCGGCCGGAGACCAGCGCGCGGGACATGACGCCCTCGGGCGTCACGCGCAGCAGCAGGCCGACCGCGACGACGTCGCCGGAGTCGTCGACGCGCACGGGGACGGCGTCCACGTACAGCAGGGGCAGGGAGCGGCGGGCCGCCGCGATCCCCTCGGGGCTCAGCCACCCGGAGGGGCGCTCGGGCTCGCGGGGCAGGTCGGCGGTGTCGGTCACGTGGCAGTTCTACCCCCGGACCGGCCCGCGGGCACGTCCCGACGCGCCCGGGTGGGCGTGCCGCCCGGCGGGCGGGAATACTGGGACGACTCCGGGCGCTCTACTGGCGTCAAACCGACAACAGGAGGCGACTGATGGCCACGACCGAGCTGACGGCCGAGAGCATCCAGCAGACGATCAGCGAGAACGACATCGTGCTGGTGGACTTCTGGGCCGACTGGTGCGGCCCGTGCAAGCGGTTCGGACCGATCTTCGAGCAGTCGTCGGAGCAGCACCCCGACGTCGTGCACGCGAAGGTCGACACCGAGGCCGAGCAGCAGCTGGCTGCCGAGCTGCAGATCACGTCGATCCCGACCCTGATGGCGTTCCGCGAGGGCATCCTCGTGTTCAACCAGGCGGGTGCCCTTCCGGCGCCGGCGCTGGAGCAGGTCGTCGACGCGGTCAAGGCGCTGGACATGGACGACGTCCGCGCGCAGATCGCTGCCGCCGGGGCCGCGCAGAACTGAGCCCCGCACCGCACGCACGACGGCCCCGCACCCCCCCGGGTGCGGGGCCGTCCGCGTCAGTGCCGGAACTGGGCGACGCGCGTGGTGAGGTCGTCGGCCATCCGCGCGAGCTCCGCGATCGACTCGCCCATGCGCTCCAGCTCCGCCGTGCTGCCCGCGGCGGCGTCCGCCACGCCGGTGATGGTGCTGGCGATCTCGCCCGAGCCGGCGGCGGCGTCGCCCACCGACCGGGTCATCTCGGAGGTCGTCGCGGTCTGCTCCTCGACGGCGGACGCGATGGTGGTCTGGTAGTCGTCGATCTTGGCGATGATCTGCCCGATCTCGCCGATCGCGGCGACCGCGCCGTCCGTGTCGGCCTGGATCGCCTCGACGCGGCGGGCGATGTCCTCCGTCGCCTTCGCGGTCTCCTGCGCGAGCTCCTTGACCTCGCCCGCGACGACGGCGAAGCCCTTGCCGGCCTCACCGGCCCGGGCGGCCTCGATCGTCGCGTTGAGCGCCAGCAGGTTGGTCTGCTCGGCGATGCTGGTGATGACCTTGACCACGTTGCCGATCTCCGTGGACGACGCGCCCAGCCGGGTCACCTGCTCGTTGGTCCGGGCGGCGACAGCGGTGGCCTGGTCCGCGACCCCGGCCGCCTCGGAGGCGTTCCGGGCGATCTCCCGGATGCTGGCGCCCATCTGCTCCGCGCCGGCGGCCACCGTGTGCACGTCCCGGTTCACCTGCTCGGCGGCGCCGGCGACCACGGTCGCCTGCTCCGACGTGCGGTCGGCGGTCTCGACCACCTGGTGCGCGGACCGGTCGAGCCGGCCGGCGGCCTCCGCGACCGTCCGGGCGGTGCCCACGATGCCCGACACCGTCTCGCGCAGCGCGGCCGTCGCGTGGTCCAGCGCCGCGGCGGTCCGGCCGATCTCGTCCGAGCCCGTCACGCCGCTCGTCGCGGTCAGGTCGCCGCCGGCCAGGGACTGCGCCGCGTCGGCCACCCGGTTCAGCCGGCGGCTGAGGCGACGGGCGATGACCAGCCCCACCAGGGCGGGGACCACGGCGGCGATCCCGAGCGCCACGAACTCCAGCCGCACGCTGCGGTCCCCGGCCGCCGTCGCGGCCTCCGCGGCCTCCTCGGCCGTGCCGGTCTGCGCGTCGATCAGCTCGTCCACGCGGTTCGCCGCCTCGCGCGCGGCCGAGTCGGCGCCCTGGCTGGACCCCGCGAGGTCGCGGTACGTCCCCAGGGCCTCGCGCACCGACTCCGCTCGCGCGGTCAGCGTGTCCGTCAGGCCGGGGGTCGCGGCGTACTCGTCGAGCGCGGCGAGCGCCTCGCCGATCGCGGCGCCGCGGTCCTCGGTGAGGGCGTTGGCCCGGAACGGGTCGCCCGCGTCCTGCGCGGAGCGCATGTCGGTGCCGATCGCCTGCGCGGCGTTGAGGTGCGAGGCGACCTGGCTCGCGAGCGACAGGCCCGTGACGTGGTCGGCGTACATCTGCTCGGTGCGCGCCGTGCTCTGCCACAGGGTGAGGATCGAGATCCAGCCGAGCAGGCCGGTCATCGCGACAGCGGTCGAGACCGTCAGCAGGATCTTCCCGGTGAAGCCCAGCCCGCGCCGCGTCCGGGTCGCCACCGCGGCCTCGTCCGGTTCCGTCGTGGTCGCCGTCATCGTCGGCCTCTCGTCGCACCGCCGCGGTCGTCCTCGCCCGCGTGGGCCGTCGTCGGACGTCCCGCCTCCCTGTCGAGCGGGTGAAGCCCGGACTGAGCGATCCGCGCGCAGGTCACCCGGACGGTGCCGGCCGGCCGACGCATCCGGGTGGCGGGCGGTTCGCGCGGGTGAACCGCCGGGGCGGTGCACGTGGCACACTGCGGACCGGACAAGAAGGAGGTGGCCGCGTGCTCGAGATGTTCGACAGGGACGACGCCTACGCGTTCCTGGACCAGTTCGCGCGCGAGGCGGCCGCCCGGGTGGCCGCGCCCACCGAGTGCAGCATCATCCTGCGCCGGTTGCACCTGCTGCGCTACGTGGCCAGCAGCGGCGAGCGCGCCGCGCGGTGCGACCGGGTCGAGGTCGCCGCGGGCGAGGGTCCGTGCGTGAGCGCGATCCAGCAGCTGCGCGGCGAGCTGGTGCCCGACATCGCCGCCGACGACCGCTGGCCCGCCTGGAAGGATGCCGCGAGCGAGCTGGGCTTCCGGTCCGCCGCCGCGCTGCCCGCCCTGGTCGACGCCGAGACCACCGTGGCGCTCAACCTGTACTCCGACGAGCTCGACCCCTGGGACCGCGACCTGCTCGTGGGCATGGACGGGTACGCGCAGGAGATCGCCGAGGCGATCCGGACCCACGGCCTCGTGCTGCCGCTGGACGACCCCGCGGGGTGACGCCGGGCCGCTCCCCGGACGGGGGTCTAGGGTCGTGGCGTCGGGACCCGTCCGGGGTCGCCGGCGCCGCCACCCCCGGCGGGCAGTGCCCCAGCGATCGCGTCCGCGGTTCCTGCGGACGACCGAGGAGACCGCTGTGGCCGTGGACGAGGTTCCCGACAGCGACCTGGTGGTGCGCGCCCCGGCCGTGCCCGGCTCGGTCCCCGTGCTGCGCCGCTGGACCGTCGAGTCCGCCCGCGCGCTCGGCGCCGGCCCGGAGGCGCTCGACGCGATCGAGCTCGCTGCCAGCGAGGTGATCACCAACGCCGTGCGGCACGCCGCCGGGACCGCCGCCGTGACCGTCCGCGTGAGCACCGACGGCGCGCACGTCCGCTGCGAGGTGCAGGACGACGACCCGACGCTGCCGCGGCTGCGCGCCGACCGGCAGGGCCTGCCGGGCGGGCACGGGCTGCACCTGCTCGGCGTGCTCAGCGCCGCCTGGGGCGCCCGGCCCGAGGGCGCGGGCAAGGTGGTCTGGTTCACCGTCGCCCGGTGACGGGCGGGTCGTGCGGGAGACGGGACTCGAACCCGCACGCCCTCGTCGGGCACCAGGACCTAAACCTGGCGTGGCTGCCGTTTCACCACTCCCGCGCCCTGGCGACTATGCCAGAGGCCGGCGCTCAGTCGATGCCGAGGTCGCGGCGCAGCTTCGCGACGTGCCCGGTCGCCTTCACGTTGTACTGCGCGAGCTCGACGGTGCCCTGGGGGTCGACGACGACGGTCGAGCGGATCACGCCGGTGACGGTCTTGCCGTAGAGCGACTTCTCGCCCCACGCGCCCCAGGCCTCGAGCACGGTCTTGTCCGGGTCGGACGCCAGCGGGAACGTCAGGTCCTCGGCCTCGGCGAAGCGCGCGAGCGCCGGCACCGGGTCGGGCGAGACGCCGACGACGCGGTACCCGTGCCCCTGCAGCGACGCGAGCGAGTCGCGGAAGTCGCAGGCCTGCTTGGTGCACCCCGGGGTGCCGGCGGCCGGGTAGAAGTACACGACCACGTGCTGCCCGCGGAGGTCGGACAGCGTGACGGAGCCGCCGTCGGCCGTGGGCAGGGTGAAGTCCGGGGCGGTGTCTCCGGCGGTGAGGCGGGGCATGGCGTCTCCTGGCTCGGCGGTGTGGGCGCCGACAGCGTACGTCCCGCCGCCGACGCAGTACCGTCGGGCGGGTGAGTGCACAGCGTCCCGCGACCCCCGCCGCCCACCCCGAGCTCCCGATCCGGATGCTCAACGACCGCCTGCTCGTGCAGCTCGACCAGGACGCCTCCGAGCGCCGGTCGACCGCGGGCATCGTGATCCCGGCGACGGCGGCGGTCGGCAAGCGCCTCACGTGGGGCGCGGTGGTGGCGGTCGGCCAGCACGTCCGGCAGGTGGCGGTCGGGGACCGGGTGCTGTTCGACCCGGACGAGCGCGCGGAGGTCGAGCTCGAGGCCCGCACCTACCTGCTGCTCCGCGAGAAGGACGTGCACGCCGTGGCCGAGCCCCGGGGCGACGGCCAGGGCACCGGGCTGTACCTCTGAGCAGCGCGGACCCGGTGCGGGCGGCGTGTTGCGCGCCGGCGGGCCGGGTGTTCCCATGGTCGCCGGGAACGAGCTCGGGGGAGTGGTCGTGGAGGACGAGGCGCAGCCGGACCGGGGTGCCGGCGAGCCCGCGGTGCAGGACGACGCGGCCGCGGTCGTGATGGACCTGCTCGCGGAGCACGTGCCGCTGACGCTGCTCGCGGACCTGGCGGTGGCGGAGCCGCGCTCGGACGCGATCCTGGAGTCCGAGGGGCTGCCCGAGGACGCCTGGTGGGAGGACGACGCCCCCCGGGCGGGCGCGCCGGGGGACGCGGTCGTGCGCGCCGAGGACGACGTGCCGGCGGACCCGGACGCGGCCGTCGACCCGCACCCGGCGTGACGTGCGCCACTACCGGCGCCGGAGCGGGATGACGGATTCGCGTTCCGGGCGCAGGCGGTGCTAGCGTTCTCAATCGCGCGCCATTAGCTCAATTGGCAGAGCAGCTGACTCTTAATCAGCGGGTTCGGGGTTCGAGTCCCTGTGGGCGCACTCACTCAGCGGACAAGGCCCCATGCTCACCCGGACCGGGATGAGAACGGGGCCTTCTCCGTGCCGCTCGAACGTCTGTTGCCTGATCTCGTCGTAGCGACCCGCTTGAGGCCCGGGTCAGTGTTCCCCGTCGGCTCGAAGGGTCTGGGTGACGTAGGCAGCCAAGTTGCCCAGGGTCTGGCGTCCGCCCTCGACCGCGTGGTAGGTCTCGACCGCCTCGTCGCGCTGCTCCCGGGTGCGGAACACGGTGCGCAGTTCGATGCGGGTCGAGGCGCCGACGTCCTGGAAAGTGAGGATCGACTCGAAGGCGTCCGGGTCGGCGGGGCGCTCTCCATGCAGGAATTCGATCCGCTCCGGCGTGGTGATCTCGGTCCAGGTGATCCATTCGGGATAGTCCGTCCCGTCCGGTCCGTGCATCACGAAGTCCCACTCCCCACCGATGCGGAACTCGAAGGCCCGGGTGGTCGTGGTGAATCCCTCCGGTCCCCACCACCGCGACAGGTGCCGCACCTCGGTGAACGCCTCGAACACCAGGCTCCGTGGGGCCTCGATCACCCGGGAGACCACGATCTCGCGGTCGGCCGTCGCGGACTGCTCCGGCACTGCTTGTCCCGTCTGGTTCATCAGTTACTCCTTCTCGTCTGGTTGCAGTTCCTGCACATACGCGTCGAGCCGGTCCAGACTCTCGCTCCAGAATTGCTCGAAGCCCCCGGCCCAGGCATGGACCGGTCGGAGACCGCGGGCCTCCAGTCGATACATCCGCTGCTTGCCTGCTCGGCGATCCCGCACGAGCCCCACTTCCCGGAGCACCCGGAGATGTTTGGAGGTCCCCGATTGGGTCATCCCCAGCTCCCGGGCCACCTCGGTAGCCGGCCGCTCACCGGCCCGCAGCAGGACCAGAATCTCCCGGCGCCGGGGCTCGGCGATCGCGTTGAAAACGTCCGACGTCGTCGCTGCACGTGCCATCTAACCATCATATACCCATATAGGCAAGTATGCCGAGTCGGGCGGTTTCGACGCGCCCGATCGGCCTTGGGCGGGCCATCGGGCCCAAGCTTTGGCACACTGTCAGCGCTACGTCCCCACGCCACAGGAGGCTCAGCAGGGTGAGCACCACCGAAGGCAGTACCGACTCGACCGACATCCCGGCGGGGGTGGACTCGGCCGAGGCCAGGTTGCGGACCGAGGACAGCCCGGACGGACCGACGGACCTGCCCAAGCGCAGCTGGGGGTCGATCTTCAAGCGCACCGTCGGCAAGTTCTCCGCCGCGGGGGCGACCGACCTGGCCGCCGCGCTGACCTACTACAGCGTGATGTCGATGTTCCCGGCGCTGTTGGCGTTGATCTCGCTGTTGGGCGTCTTCGGTCAGGGCAAGGGCACCACCGATGCGCTGCTCAACGTGCTCATCGAGATGGGGGCGACCGAGGAGCAACTCAAGCCGATCAGCGACTACATCACCCAGATGCAGGGGACCACGGGCGCGGGGGTCGCCTTGTTCATCGGTCTCGCCGGTGCGCTGTGGGCGGCCTCCAACTACGTCAACGCCTTCTCCCGGGCGATGAACACCATCTACGGGGTCAAGGAGGGGCGGCCGGTCTGGAAGCTGCGCCCCTGGATGCTGCTGATCACCCTGGTCGTGCTGCTCCTGGTCGTCCTGGTCGCGCTGTCGCTGGTCTTCACCGGTGGGTTCGCCCAATCCGTCGGCTCGGTCATCGGGCTCGGGGACACCGCGGTGCAGGTGTGGAACTGGGCGAAGTGGCCGGTGATGTTCCTCATCGTCGTGCTGATCGTGGCGCTGCTCTACTGGGGCACCCCCAACGTGCGGCCCCCGAAGTTCCGCTGGCTCAGCCCCGGCGCGGTCCTGGCGATCGTCGTCTGGGGTGTCGCGACCGCCGGCTTCGGTTTCTACGTGGCCAACTTCGGCAACTACAACGCCACCTACGGTGCCCTGGCCGGTGTCATCATCATGCTGCTGTGGCTCTGGCTGACCAACGTCGCGCTGCTGTTCGGGGCGGTCTTCGACTCCGAGATGGTGCGCGAGGGGCAGTTGCAGTCCGGCATCCCGGCGGAGGACGAGATCCAGCTGCCGCTGCGGGACGCCAGCGGCGCCGAGAAGAAGGCCGACAAGGCATCCAAACAGCTCGCCGAGAACCGTCGGATCCGGCTCACTGCGGGGCGTCGCAAGCGCAACGGGTGAGCCTCCCGCCCGGGCCGTGCCGGTGCTGACCGGTCTGGTTCGGAGCACCCCGCCGGAGCAGGTACGATGGTCCGCGTTGTCCGGATCGGGTATGTCGTCGCTCCGGTCGGCATGGTGGGTGTAGCTCAGCTGGTAGAGCGCCGCGTTGTGGTCGCGGATGTCGCGGGTTCAAGTCCCGTCACTCACCCTCATGGGTAGGAAGTGACCTAGGTCACTGCAGGTCAGGCCCCGAATTCCGCGCAACCACGCGGAATCCGGGGTCTTGCTTGTTGAGCACGTCTGG
Source organism: Actinomycetes bacterium (assembly GCA_023388235.1). Lineage (GTDB taxonomy): Bacteria > Actinomycetota > Actinomycetes > Actinomycetales > Cellulomonadaceae > Cellulomonas. The sequence continues at coordinate 15,483 of JAEWGQ010000376.1, forward strand.
GCAGACGTAGGCTGGTTTGTTGCACGTGCTCACGGCCTGCACGTACCTGGGCTATGTCGTCTTCCGCGACGCGATCGCCGAAGAGATCGGCATACCCGGCGACGAGCTCGACACGAGAGCGAGGTCCACCTTCAACGCCGTGCTGTCCGCGCTCGGTGGTGCCTCCCCCCGGGACCGCTCGTGAGCCAAGATGAGTGCTGTGCTCCCCATCTCGACCGGGAGCACCGCGCGACGGCCCTGGCCTGGCCGGGGCGGCCAGACGCGCTGGAGCGGGACACGGCCGGCCAGGTACTCGTGCCAGGCGGGACCTTCCTCATGGGGGACCACGGTGATGAGGGCTATCCGGCGGACGGCGAACGGCCGGTGCACGCGGTCGAGCTTCCCGATTTCTGGATCTACCGGGCACCGGTCACCAACGCTCAGTTCATGGAGTTCGTCGAGGCGACCGGTTACGTGACGGCCGCCGAGCGGTTCGGCAGCTCGGCAGTTTTCCACATCGGCCTGCGCGCCGGTCACGAGGACGTGCTCGGGGCGGTGCCGGCTGTGCCTTGGTGGCTCGAGGTCCGCGGTGCTGACTGGCGTCACCCTCGTGGACCGGGTGGCGACCTGGATGGCCTGGCGGACCATCCCGTGGTGCACGTGTCCTGGGACGATGCGCAGGCTTACTGCCGCTGGGTCGGGCGTCGTCTGCTGACTGAGGCGGAGTGGGAGTATGCCGCCCGCGGCGGACTCGTCGGTCGGCGCTTCCCGTGGGGGGACGAGCTGACGCCGGGCGGTGAGTGGCGATGCAATATCTGGCAGGGGAACTTTCCTGACACCAACACGGCTGGCGACGGGTACGTGCTGACCTCCCCGGTCGGCAGCTACCCCCCCAACGGTTACGACCTGGTCGACATGGCCGGCAACGTGTGGGAGTGGTGCGTCGACCGCTTCGCGCAGAACTACTACGCCCGGTCGCCACGCCGGGAACCGCGTGGGTCGCGAGTCGGCGCCACCCGCGTCGTGCGTGGAGGCTCCTTCTTGTGCCACGAGTCGTACTGTCACCGCTACCGGGTCGCGGCGCGGTCTCAGGCCGCCCCGGACTCCTCCACGAGCAATACCGGCTTCGGGTGCGCCAACGACGCGGACGGCCCCTAGATCCTCATCAGGTCCCGGCCGACGACGACCTGCCCCTCGTATGATCCAGATCAGGCGAAACATGGTGACAGACCTCCCCAAGTC
>JAEWGQ010000382.1 GCA_023388235.1 Actinomycetes bacterium
GGAGGCGGTTCGTCAGCCACGGCTTCACGGGGTTCGTCAACCCCGTCAGGGGCGCGTGCAGCTGCTGCGGGCTCCCGCTGCGCGATCCCGTCTCGCTCCGCCGGGGAATCGGCCCCGACTGCTGGGACGGCTTCTACCGCGAGTTCCCGGAGTACGTGCACCGGATGCGCCGCGCCGACGTCCGTGCGCAGATGTGGCTGGGTGCCGTCGAGGCCGAGGCGTTCCGGCGGCGCGTCGCCGACGCGCTCGTGGGCGCTCGGCCGTCCTGGGGCGCGGGCGGCTGAGGGGCGGGGCCCGGGCGCTGGTTCGACGCCGGGCGCAGCGCACCCGCGCAGCGGCCGCCGACGCCCGTCAGAGCAGCGCGACCAGCGCCTCCGGGTTCCGGGTGAGCCGGATGAGCCGGTCGCGCAGCGCGGCGAACGACCCGCCCGGTGCGCGCCCGAGGGACGCGGCGAGCTCGGCCCCGTCGGCGGCGAGCAGCACCACCTGCATGGCGCGGGGGTCGAACCCGTCGGCGGTGAGGCGCTGCTCCCAGGCGAGGGAGTCCGCGCGGGCGGCCTCGACCACGGCGGGGACGACGGACAGCTGCGCCATGACGGCCCAGTAGTCGGCGCTGTCGGGATCCTCGAGGTCGGCGAAGGTGGCCCGCAGGTAGCCGCGCATGACGCGGCCGGGCGCGAGGTCGGCGGGGTCGGTGTGCCGCTCGACGTCGAGCAGGAACCGGTCGAACGCGTCCTGGGCGAGCGCGACGAAGAGCTGCTCCTTGGAGCCGTAGTGGTGCAGCAGGCCGCTCTTGGAGACGCCGGCGGTGCGTGCGATGACGTCCACGCTGACGCCGGCGCCGTGCTGCGCGACGGCCACCGCGGCGGCGTCGAGGAGCGCGCGACGGGTGCGGGTGGGGTCGCGGCGGCTGCGCGCGGGGTCCTCGGGGGGCACGGGTCCCATCCTTCCAGGAGCGGTCGGCGGCTCATGGGGTACTGTACAGACCATATGGTCGGCTCAACCGTCTGAAAGGTGGGCAGGGCGATGACGGGGCGGCAGCAGCAGGTGCAGGCGGCGCTCGGGCGGCGGATGGCCCGGGCGGTCACGGAGGTCGGTCCGTGCCGGGACGCGGACCCGCGGTCGGCGGTGGCGTTCCTCGCGCTCGACGGCTGCGTGCTCGGCTGGTACGCCGGGGTGCACCCGGACGACCCGGCCTGGTGGAACCACGCCGTGCGGGCGGTCGCGCGGTACGCCGCGCTGCCGGTGCCCGAGGAGCGGTCGGAGGCCGTCTCCGCGCGCTGGGAGCGGTTCCCGATGCGGGACGAGCTGCCGCTGCTGGACGCCGTGCTGACGCTGGTGCAGCAGGGCGGGATGCGGTCGGTCACGCTCGAGCGGGTGGCGCGCGCCGCCGGGCGGGACGTCGACTGGCTGGCGAGCCTGTACGGGTCGGTGGACGAGCTGCTCGCGGACCTGTGGGACCTGGTGGCGAGCGACGGGTTCGACGACCTGGCGCCGCTGCACCTGGAGCCGTCGCGGGCCGGGGTGCGGTCGATGCTCGAGGTGCTCGCCGACGACCGCCGCACCACGTCGCTGCTGCGCACGCTGGCGCTGTCGGGGGTGGAGGTGTCGCACGGCGCCGCCACCGCGGCCCGCGAGCTGTCGCCGGTCGCCCGCCCGGGCTGGGACCGGCTCGACGACGCGACCTGGGTGGTGGCGCTCGCGGTGGACGCCTGGGCGCTCGGGTCGAGCGCGCACGGGCCCTACGCCGGGCTCGAGATGGACGGCGCGGTGCTCGCGGAGCTCCAGCGCCTGATCCGCGGCTCCGGCGCCTAGCGGCTCCGGCGCCTAGCGGGCGGGCGCCGGCTCCGGCACCCCGAGCGCGCCCGCCAGCCCCACGAGCCGCAGCACCCGCTCGGCGGGCTCCGACACCACGGTGACGGCGCAGGGCACCCCGGCCTCCGTGCACGTGCGCCAGCACCGCACCAGCAGCGCCACGCCCGCGGAGTCCAGGAACCGCACGCCGGCGAGGTCCAGCTCGACCGGTACGCCACGGGCCACCACGCGCGCCAGCGCCGCGGCGGACAGCCCGCGCGTGCTGCCGTCCACCTCGCCGGCGAGGCGCACCCGCGTGCGCGCCGGGTCCTGCTCGATGACCACACCCGCCCCGCGCACGCGGTCCTCCTGTCCGTCCGGCGCCGGACGGCACCGCTGTGACCAGCCACTCTGCCACCACGGTCCGGTTCGCGAGACCTGGTGCCCCGCCGGCCGGGGTGCAGGCACCCCCGGCGCCCGGGGGTGCCGTCCGCGACGGGAGCCGCTACGGTCGAGCGCAGTGACGCAGATCACAAGGGGTGGGGGCATGACTGCGACGGCACGGGCGCGGGTGACGGCGACGGGCGCGGGCGGATGAGCCGCGTCGAGCCGGCGGTGGACCTGCAGCGGTGGGACCCCGAGGACGAGCGGTTCTGGGACAAGCGGTTCGCGTGGCGGACGCTGTGGATCACGACCTACAACCTCACGCTGGCGTTCTGCGTCTGGTACCTGGTCTCGGCGATCGCGCCGCGGCTGAACGACATCGGGTTCGGGCTGTCGAAGGACCAGCTCTACTGGCTGGTCGCGATCCCGGGCCTGGCCGGCGGCCTCATGCGCATGGTCTACATGTTCCTGCCGCCGATCGTCGGCACGCGGACGCTGGTCGGCGGCACCGCGACGCTGATGCTGCTGCCGATGCTCGGCTGGACCATCGCCGTGCGGGACGCGGAGACGCCGTACTGGGTGCTGATCTTCCTGTCGGCGGCGGCGGGCATCGGCGGCGGGGCGTTCTCGGGTTTCATGCCGTCCACGTCGTACTTCTTCCCCAAGCGGCTGCAGGGCACGGCGCTCGGGCTGCAGGCGGGGCTCGGCAACTTCGGCGTGAGCCTCATCCAGTTCCTCACCCCGTGGGTCGTCGGCTTCGGCCTGCTGGGCACCGCCGCCCTCACCCCGCAGCAGACCAGCACCGGCGAGGACCTCTGGCTGCACAACGCCGGGCTCGTGCTGGTGCCGTGGGTGGTGCTCGGCGCGGTGCTGGCCGCGGTGTTCCTGCGGCGGGTGCCGGTCGAGGCGAACATCCGGCAGCAGCTCGACATCTTCGGCGAGAAGCACACGTGGTTCATGACGGCGATCTACCTCATGACCTTCGGGGCGTTCAGCGGGTTCGCGGCGCAGCTCGGGCTGATGATCACGAACATCTACGGCGGCTTCGACGACCCGCCGGACCCGCTGGCGTTCGCGTTCCTCGGGCCGCTCATCGGGTCGCTCGTGCGCGCCGGCCTGGGCCCGCTGTGCGACCGGTTCGGCGGGGCGGTGTGGACGCTGGTCTCCGGGATCGGCATGACCGTGAGCACCGTGTTCACGATCTTCTTCCTGGAGCCCACCAGCCGCGGCCAGTTCACGTGGTTCCTGGTCGGGATGCTGGCGATCTTCTTCTTCGCCGGGGTCGGCAACGCGGGCACGTTCAAGCAGATGCCGATGATCTTCCCCAAGCGGCAGGCCGGCGGCGTCATCGGCTTCACGGCCTCGATCGCCGCGTTCGGCCCGTTCCTGGTCGGCATCGCGCTGTCGCTGATGGCGCCGAGGACCTTCTTCACCGGGTGCGCCGTGTACTTCGCGGCGTGCACGGTCCTGACCTGGGTCTACTACGCCCGGCCCGGCGCCCCCCGGCCGGGCTGACCCGTCCCGTGCGCCCGCGTCCCCCACCGCCGGCGCGCACCCCGAGAGCCATCCGCCACTCGCCCGGAGGACCGCACGTGAACCCCACCCGACCCGACGCCCCCGGCCTGGACTCCCCGGCGGCCGACGCCCTGCTGCGCCTCGGCCGGCACCTGCGGCGCGGCACCGTGTCCGACGACCTGCGGACGCTCTACCAGATCGGCGGCCGCGAGGCCGACACCTTCTACCGGGACCGCTGGTCGCACGACAAGGTGGTGCGCTCGACCCACGGCGTGAACTGCACGGGCTCGTGCTCGTGGAAGGTCTACGTCAAGGACGGGATCATCACCTGGGAGGCGCAGCAGACCGACTACCCGTCGGTCGGCCCCGACCGGCCGGAGTACGAGCCCCGCGGCTGCCCGCGGGGGGCGGCGTTCAGCTGGTACACCTACTCGCCGACGCGGGTGCGCTACCCGTACGTGCGCGGGGTGCTGCTGGAGCTGTACCGGGAGGCGAAGGCCCGCACGGGCGGCGACCCGGTGGCGGCGTGGGCGAGCATCGTCGACGACCCCGCGACCGCCCGGCGGTACAAGGAGGTCCGCGGCAAGGGCGGCCTGGTCCGGGCGACGTGGGACGAGGCGGTCGAGATGGTCGCCGCCGCGCAGGTGCACACGATCCGCCGCTACGGCCCGGACCGGATCGCGGGCTTCTCGCCCATCCCGGCGATGTCGATGGTGTCCCACGGGGCCGGCGCCCGGTACCACGCGCTGCTCGGGGCGCCGATGCTGTCGTTCTACGACTGGTACGCCGACCTGCCCGTCGCGTCGCCGCAGGTGTTCGGCGACCAGACGGACGTGCCGGAGTCCGGCGACTGGTGGGACGCGGGCTACCTCATCATGTGGGGCTCGAACCTGCCCGTGACCCGCACGCCGGACGCGCACTGGATGGCGGAGGCGCGGTACCGGGGGCAGAAGGTCGTGGCGGTGTCGCCCGACTACGCGGACAACGTGAAGTTCGCCGACGAGTGGCTCGCGGCCGCCCCGGGGACGGACGGCGCCCTGGCGATGGCGATGGGGCACGTGGTGCTCCGGGAGTTCTTCGTCGAGCGGCAGGTGCCGTACTTCCGGGACTACGTGCGCCGCTACACCGACCTGCCGTTCCTCGTGCGGCTGGACCGCACCGAGGCGGGGTACGTCCCCGGCAAGTTCCTCACCGCGGAGGACCTGCCGGGCGCCGAGGCGCGCAGCGAGAACGCGGCGTTCAAGACCGTGCTGGTCGACGCGGCCACGGGCGCCCCGGCGGTCCCGGGCGGGTCGCTCGGGTTCCACTACGGCGAGCAGGGCGCGGGGCGGTGGAACCTCGACCTGGGCGACATCGACCCGCAGCTGTCCGTCGCGGACGACCCCGCGGCGCAGGAGCCCGTCACGGTGCTGCTCCCGCGGTTCGACGCCGTCGACGGCACGCCGGGCACGGTACTGCGCGGGGTGCCGGTGCGGCGGGTGGGCGACCACCTGGTGACGTCGGTGTACGACCTGGTGCTCGCCCAGTACGGCGTCGGCCGGCCCGGCCTGCCGGGCGAGTGGCCCACCGGGTACGACGACCCGACGCAGGGCTGCACGCCCGCGTGGCAGGAGCAGTTCACCGGCGTCCCCGCCGCGAAGGCGGAGCGCATCGGCCGCGAGTTCGCCGCGAACGCCGAGGAGTCGCGCGGCCGGTCCATGATCGTCATGGGCGCGGGGACCAACCACTGGTTCCACTCCGACACGATCTACCGCGCGTTCCTCGCGCTGACCACGCTGACCGGCTGCCAGGGCGTGAACGGCGGCGGCTGGGCGCACTACGTCGGCCAGGAGAAGGTGCGGCCCGTGACCGGGCACGCGCACTACGCGAACGCCCTCGACTGGGCCCGCCCCGCCCGCACCATGATCCAGACCGCCTACTGGTACCTGCACAGCGACCAGTTCCGGTACGACCCGTTCGGCGCGGACAGCCTGTCCTCGGCCGCGCCGGCGGCGGGCGGCGGGCGGCTCGCGGGCCGCAGCACGGCGGACGTCATCGCGCTGTCCGCGCGGCTCGGCTGGATGCCGTCGTACCCGACGTTCGACCGGAACCCGCTCGACCTCGCCGACGACGTCGCGGCGTCGGGCCGGCCGGCGGCGGAGCTCGTGCCGGAGCTGCTGACGTCCGGGGCGCTGCGGTTCGCCGCGGAGGACCCGGACGCGCCGGAGAACTTCCCCCGGGTGCTGACGATCTGGCGCGCGAACCTGCTCGGGTCGTCCGCCAAGGGCGACGAGTACTTCCTGCACCACCTGCTCGGCACCGACTCGAACCTGCGCGCCACCGAGGCGCCACCGGACGCGCGGCCCCGGGAGGTGACCTGGCGGGACGAGGCCCCGACCGGGAAGCTCGACCTGCTGGTCACGCTCGACTTCCGGATGACGAGCACGACCGTCTACTCGGACGTCGTGCTGCCGGCGGCGACCTGGTACGAGAAGCACGACCTGAGCACGACGGACATGCACCCGTTCGTGAACTCGTTCAGCCCGGCGATCGCCCCGCCGTGGCAGACGCGCACCGACTTCGAGATCTTCCAGACGCTCGCCCGCCGGTTCAGCGCGCTCGCCGCGGACCACCTGGGGGTGCGGCAGGACCTGGTCGCGGTGCCGCTGACCCACGACACCCCGGACGAGCTCGCCACCCCGCACGGCCGCGTCCGGGACTGGAAGGCGGGGGAGTGCGACCCGGTGCCCGGCGTCACCATGCCGAAGCTCGTGGTGGTCGAGCGGGACTACGGCGCGATCGGCGCGAAGATGGCGGCGCTCGGCCCGCTGCTCGACACCCTCGGCACGACCACGAAGGGCGTGACCTACGACGTCCGGGCGGAGGTCGAGCGCCTCGGGCGGCTGAACGGGGTCGTGCGCGGCGGCGCCGCGGCCGGCCGGCCGTCGCTCGCCCGCGACCTCGACGTCTGCGAGGCGATCCTCACGCTGTCCGGCACCACGAACGGCCGGCTCGCGGTGCAGGGGTTCCACACGCTCGAGAAGCGCACCGGGCGCCCGATGGCGGACCTCGCCGCCGAGCACGAGGGCAAGCAGGTGACGTTCCGCGACACCCAGGCGGCGCCCGTGCCGGTCATCACCTCCCCGGAGTGGTCCGGCTCGGAGAGCGGCGGTCGGCGCTACTCGCCGTTCACCATCAACGTCGAGCGGCTGCGGCCCTGGCACACGCTCACCGGGCGGCAGCACCTGTTCCTCGACCACGACTGGATGACCGAGCTCGGCGAGAACCTGCCGGTGTTCCGGCCGCCGCTGAACATGTCGGCGCTGTTCGGGGAGCCCGCCATCGGCGAGACCGGCGAGCTCGGCGTCACGCTGCGGTACCTCACCCCGCACAACAAGTGGTCCATCCACTCCGAGTACCAGGACAACCTGTTCATGCTGTCGCTGTCCCGCGGCGGTCCGCTGCTGTGGATGAGCGACCGCGACGCCGCGACCATCGGCGTCGCCGACAACGACTGGGTCGAGGCGGTGAACCGCAACGGCGTGGTCGTCGCCCGCGCGGTCGTGTCGCACCGGATGCCCGCGGGGACGGTCTACATGCACCACGCGCAGGACCGGCTGATCGACGTCCCGCTGTCGGAGACGACCGGGCGGCGCGGCGGCATCCACAACTCGCTCACCCGGCTGCTCATCAAGCCGACCCACCTGGTCGGCGGGTACGCGCAGCTGTCCTACGCGTTCAACTACCTCGGTCCGACGGGCAACCAGCGCGACGAGGTCACCGTGGTCCGCCGGCGGTCGCAGGAGGTGCAGTACTGATGCGTGTGATGGCGCAGATGGCCATGGTCATGAACCTCGACAAGTGCATCGGGTGCCACACCTGCTCGGTGACCTGCAAGCAGGCGTGGACGAACCGCGCCGGCACCGAGTACGTCTGGTTCAACAACGTCGAGACCCGGCCCGGCCAGGGCTACCCCCGCACCTACGAGGACCAGGACCGGTGGGAGGGCGGCTGGACGCTGAACCGCCGCGGCCGGCTCCAGCTCAAGGCCGGCGGGCGCGTGAAGAACCTGCTGACGATCTTCGCGAGCCCCAAGCAGCCGTCCATCGACGAGTACTACGAGCCGTGGACGTACGACTACGAGAACCTGACGAACGCGCCGCTGCAGGAGCACAGCCCCGTCGCGCGCCCGAAGTCGCTGCTCAGCGGCCAGGACATGGCCGTGCGCTGGTCCGCGAACTGGGACGACGACCTCGGCGGCGGGCCCGTGCTGACCGCCCGCGACCCCGTGCTGCGCAAGGTGTCCGAGCAGGTGAAGCTCGAGTTCGAGCAGACGTTCATGTTCTACCTGCCGCGCATCTGCGAGCACTGCCTCAACCCGGCGTGCGTCGCGTCGTGCCCGTCGGGCGCCATGTACAAGCGGGCCGAGGACGGCATCGTGCTGGTCGACCAGGACCAGTGCCGGGGCTGGCGCATGTGCGTCACCGGGTGCCCGTACATGAAGGTCTACTTCAACCACAAGACCGGCAAGGCCGAGAAGTGCACGCTGTGCTACCCGCGCCTGGAGGTCGGGCTGCCGACGGTGTGCTCGGAGACCTGCGTCGGCCGGCTGCGGTACCTGGGCATCGTGCTGTACGACGCCGACCGCGTGCTGGAGGCCGCGTCCGTCGAGGACCCGCGCGACCTGCTCGACGCGCAGCGCTCGGTCCTGCTGGACCCGCACGACCCCGAGGTCGTGCGCGCGGCCCGGGAGTCGGGCATCCCGGAGGACTGGGTCACGGCCGCCCAGGCGTCGCCGATCTGGCGGCTCATCGCGGAGTACCAGGTGGCCCTGCCGCTGCACCCGGAGTACCGGACCATGCCGATGGTCTGGTACATCCCGCCGCTGTCGCCGGTCGTCGACGTGGTCAAGGACACCGGCGAGGACGCGGAGGACCGCGGCAACCTGTTCGCGGCCATCGACACGCTGCGCATCCCCGTCGAGTACCTCGCCAACCTCTTCACCGCCGGCGACACCGAGCCGGTCGACCGGGTCCTGAAGAAGCTCGCGGCGATGCGGTCCTACATGCGCGACATCAACCTCGGCCGGGACCCCGATGACACCATCCCGGCCTCCGTCGGCATGGACGGCGAGTCGATGTACGAGATGTTCCGGCTGCTGGCGCTCGCCAAGTACGACGAGCGCTACGTGATCCCCCCGGCGCACGCCGAGCAGGCGCACGCGCTCGAGGAGACGGCCACCGAGTGTCCCGTCAGCGAGTACGGCGGCGGCCAGCAGGACCTGTTCGGCGAGGGGTCGGGCTATCCGACGCCGGTCGCGGTCGAGAACTTCCAGATGCTCAGGAACCGCCAGACCGCGGAGACCAGCGACGAGCTCGTCGGGGGCGGGTCGAAGGCAGGACGCGTCAACCTGCTCAACTGGGACGGTCGCGGCACGCCGGAGGGCCTGTTCCCACCGCGCCGGGACGAGGCCGCGGCGGACCGGGACGCGTGATGTTCCGCCGTACCAGGACCAGGTTCCGCCCGGACGCCGTCCGGCCGGTCTGGGCGGCCGCCTCGGCGCTGCTCGACTACCCGACGGCCGAGCTCCAGGC
>JAEWGQ010000028.1 GCA_023388235.1 Actinomycetes bacterium
GCCCAGGCCGGCGTACCCGGTGGCGGACTCCCACTGCCGGCCGTCCGGGTGGGCGACGCGGCCGGCGCACGTGACGACCGCGCGCCAGCGGGCCGCGACCCGCGCCGCCGCCTCCTCGGGGGCGACGTCGGCGCCGTCGAGCAGCCGCCCGGCCTCCGTGACGTTCGGGGTGAGCACGACGCGCCCGGCCGGGAGCGTCACGTCGTCGAGGCCCGGCAGCACGCCCAGCGCGAACGCGTCGAGCAGCAGCGCGGGGCCCGCGCCCTCCGCGTCGCCCGCGGCCGCCAGGACGCCGCGCACCAGGGCGGCGCAGCCCTCCGGCTCGTCGAGGCCGGGGCCGACGACCACGGCGTCGGCGCGCTCGATCTCGGCGAGCAGCTCGGGCGGGAGCTCGCCGGTGGGGGAGCCGGCGGCGGACTCGGGCAGCCCGAGGACGCCCGCCTCCGGGGTGGCGACGGCGAGCGGAGCGGCCACCGACTCCGCCACCGCGAGCGTCAGCCGCCCCGCGCCGATGCGCAGCGCCGTGAGCCCGGCGAGCGCGACCGCGCCGGGCGTGCGCCGGGCGCCCCCGAGCACCAGCACGCCGCCGCGCACGTCCTTCGCGCCGTCCCGGGGCGGCAGCGGCCACTCCCGCAGCAGGTTCGGCGTCAGCGCCCGGACGTCACTCATCGCCCTGTCCCGGGTGCTCGGTGACCGCCTCGTCCTGCGCGGCGAGGTGCGTGACGTCGTCGAACCGCTCGACCCGCCACGGCCCGCGCCCGTCGGCCGCGAGCACCGTGAGCGACGCGTTGCGCACGCTCTGCTCGGCCACCTGCGCCATGAGCTCGTCCTCCGTGAGCCCCTCGCACACGTACCGCAGCAGCCAGATCACCGCGTCGTGGCAGACCACGAGGACGGTCCGGTCGGGCAGCTCCGCCGCGGTGAGGTCGCCGACCAGGGAGCGCAGCCGCAGCGCCACGTCGGCCCACGACTCCCCGCCGGGCGGCCGGTAGTACATCTTGCCGAGCCGCTGCCGGCGGGCGTCCTCGTCGGGGAACCGCTCGGCGACGCCGTGGCTGGTCAGGCCGTCGAGGATGCCGAGCTCGCGGTCGCGCAGCCGCTCGTCCAGCACGGGCCGCAGGTCCAGGCCGGCCTTCTCGAGCGCGAGCGCGGCCGTGTGCCGGGCCCGGACGTAGGGCGAGCACCACACGGCGTCGGGGCGCTCGCCGGCGGGCAGGCCGGCGAGGTGCGCCCCGAGGGCGCGGGCCTGGTCCTCCCCGGTCGCGGACAGCGGGGTGTCGGCGTCGCGGGTGTCGATCGGGACCGTCGGCGCGCCCGCGCGCTCGGCCCGCGTGGCGGCCACGTTGCCCGCGCTCTCCCCGTGGCGGACGAGGACGAGTCTGCTGGTCATCCCCCCACCGTGGCAGCCGTCCGGGTGGCCCGCATCCGGTGGGCCCGAGGTCCCGGGACGGGCGGGTGGGCAGGGCGCTACGTTCCTCGTGACAGCGTTCACAAAGTGTGCTCGTGCAGCATCGAAGGAGATCCGCCCGTGCCCGAGATGATGAAGGCCGCCGTCGTCCGCGAACTCGGCGCCCCCCTGGTGATCGAGGAGCGGCCGATCCCGGTCCCCGGTCCGCACCAGGCCCTCGTGAAGGTCGACTACTCGGGGGTGTGCCACACCGACCTGCACGCCGCCCGCGGCGACTGGCCGGTCAAGCCCACCCCGCCGTTCGTCCCCGGGCACGAGGGGGCGGGCCGCGTCGTCGCGGTGGGCTCCGACGTCACCCGGGTCAAGGAGGGCGACCGCCTCGGCAACGCGTGGCTCGCCACCGCCTGCGGCACCTGCGTCGACTGCCTGCGCGGCTGGGAGACGCTGTGCACCGCGCAGCAGAACTCCGGGTACTCGGTGGACGGCTCGTTCGCGGAGTACATGCTCGTCGACGCGCGCTACGCCCCGACGTTCCCCGAGTCGGTGGACGCCGCCGGCGTGACCGCGGTGCTGTGCGCCGGCGTCACGGTCTACAAGGGCCTCAAGGTCACCGACGCCAAGCCGGGGGACTGGGTCGTCGTCTCCGGCATCGGCGGGCTCGGCCACATGGCCATCCAGTACGCGAAGGCCATGGGCTACCGGGTCATCGCCGTCACCGGCTCGGAGAGCAAGCGGGCCTCGGCGCTCGAGTACGGGGCCGAGCTGGTCGTGAACTACCGCGACGGCGACCCGGGCGAGGCCGTGCACGACCTGGTCGGCGGCGCGCACGCGGCGCTGGTCACCGCGGTGAGCGAGTCCACGTTCCCGCAGGCGCTGTCGATGCTGCGCCGCGGCGGGACCGTCTCGCTCGTCGGGCTGCCCCCGGGCACCTTCCCGCTGTCGATCTTCGACACCGTGCTGCGCGGGCTCACCGTGCGCGGCTCGATCGTCGGCACCCGCCTGGACATGCAGGAGGCGGTCGACTTCTTCGCGCGCGGCGCCGTGCACACCAAGTACGAGCTGCGGCCGCTCGACGCGGTGAACGACGTGTTCGCGCGCATGGAGACCGGCACCATCGACGGGCGGGTCGTCCTCGACATGGGGCTGTGACAGCGGTCGGTGCGATCAGTGACGCAGATCACACCGAGGTGATGTGACGGATCGGCGTCCCCTGCGGAGTTCACGGGTGACACGGACGGGCGGTGCGGAGGGCACCGCCGCGGACGTGGGGTGGCCCGTCCGAGCCCGCAGGGGGCGGCTCGGCCGATCCACCGGTTGCGAGGAGGCCGGGTCGTGGTGGGGGCACCACGGCCCGGCCTCGCCGCGTCCGGCGACCACGGCGGTCGCGGGCGCCGTGGTCACGGGCGCCGCGGTCACGAGCACCGCGGGCGGGACGCGCCGCGGTCCGGGTACCCCAGTCCGGCTAGCCCGGTCCGGCTAGCCCGGTCCGGCTACCCGGACCGGCGGACCGCCGGTGGGGCGCGCCGCGGTCAGGCGACCGGGGTGTCCCGCCGCCGGGG
>JAEWGQ010000036.1 GCA_023388235.1 Actinomycetes bacterium
AGCCCGTGCGGCACGGGCAGGTCGCGATGGCCTGCCGCGTGGCGCGCAGCCACGTCGCTCCGAGGGCGTACCCGCGCTCCGCGAACCCCGCCCCGCCCGGGTACGCGTCGTGCACGAACACCGTCGCCTGCTCGGTGTCGACGTGCAGGGCCGTCGACACGCCGCCGAGGTCCCAGCGGTCGCAGGTCGCGAGCAGCGGCAGCAGCCCGATCGACGCGTGCTCGGCGGCGTGCAGGGCCCCCGGCGCCGACTCGACCGTGACGCCCGCCCGTTCGAGCACCTCGGGCGGCGCGGTCCACCACACCGCGGTCGTCGGCAGGGTGCGGGCGGGCAGGTCGAGCAGCTCGGAGCCCAGCACCTCCATGTCCGGGATGCGCTTGCGCTGGAAGCTGAGCACCTGCGTCGTGACGTCCACCGCGCCGAACCCCCAGGTCACCGGTCCCCAGCGTCGTTCGGCGGTGGTGGACCGGATCTCCGTCGTGGTCACCCAGCGGGCCCAGGTGCCGTAGTCGACGTCGCGACGGTCGACCAGCGCGACGCCGTCCTCCAGGCGCAGCTCACCGACGACGTACGTGGCGCCCTGGTGCACGTAGACCGCGCCGGCGTGGACCGTGGAGTCCGCCGCGGCGGCGTCGACCGTGCCGAGCAGGCGCCCCGTCGCGGACTCCACCACGCGCACGGGGTCGCCCCCCGTGCCGCGCAGGTCCGTGAGCCGCGCGGCCTGCTCGGCGTGGGTCCAGTACCAGCCCGACGGTCGCCGCCGCAGCGCCCCTCGGGCGACCAGCACGTCCAGCAGGTCCCGGGTCCCGGGCCCGAACAGGTCGAGCTCCTCCGTGCGGATCGGGGTCTCCGCGGCGGCGGCGCACAGGTGCGGCGCGAGGACGTACGGGTTGCCCGGGTCGAAGACCGTGGCCTCGACCGGCGCGTCGAGCGCGGCCTCGGGGTGGTGCACCAGGAACGTGTCGAGCGGGTCCTCCCGGGCGACGAGGACGACGAGGCCGTCGGCCCCCGCACGACCCGCCCGGCCCGCCTGCTGCCACAGGGAGACCCGGGTCCCGGGCCATCCCGCGATCACCACGGCGTCGAGTCCCGAGATGTCGACGCCGAGCTCCAGGGCGTTGGTGGTCGCGAGCGCCCGGAGCCGGCCGGTGCGGATCGCGTCCTCCAGCGCGCGGCGCTCCTCGGGCAGGTAGCCGCCCCGGTACGCGGCGACGGCGGCGGCGAGCTCCGGGTCGACCTCCCGCAGGTGCTCCCGGGTCACGGTCGCGACCGACTCGGCCGCCCGGCGGGAGCGGGTGAACGCGAGGGTCCGTGCGCCGGCCGCCGTGAGGTCGGCGAGCAGGTCCGCGACCTCGGCCGTGGCGGAGCGGCGGGGGCGGTCGGGATCGTCCGCGACGAGGTCCTCGCCGGTGCCGAGCGGCCCGGAGCCCTCGCGGGCCGGTCCGACGCTGCCGGCGTCGGGACCGGGGGCGGGGGCGGCGGTGCGCGCGGGGTCGTCCGCCGGTCCGGCGCGGTCCACGTCCACCGGCGGCTCGTCGAGCGGCAGCGCCCACGGGTCGTCCTCGGGCAGCAGGCCGCTCCAGGGTCCCTCCGCCGCGGGGACCTCCGGCGGCTGCCACAGCGCGACGGTCTTGCGCCCCGCCGGGGAGGCGTCGTCGGCGACGGACACGACGTCCTCGGCGCGGACGCCGATGAGCCGCGCGGCGCTGGCGGCCGGCTCCGCGGTGGTGGCCGACGCCAGCAGGAACACCGGGTCGGCGCCGTACGTGCCCGCCAGCCGTCGCAGCCGCCGCAGGACCGCCGCCACGTGGGCGCCGAACACCCCGCGGAACGCGTGGCACTCGTCCAGCACGACGTACCGGAGGGAGCCGAGCAGCCGCGCCCACCGCCGGTGCTGGGGCAGCAGCGCGAAGTGCAGGAAGTCCGGGTTGGTGAGGACGACGTCGGCGTGCTCCTGGACCCAGCGGCGCTCCTCCTGGGCGGTGTCGCCGTCGCACGTCGCGACCCGCAGGTCGCGCAGGCCCGCGGCACCCAGCAGCCGGTCGAGCGCGTGCCGCTGGTCGGCCGCCAGCGCCTTCGTGGGACACAGGTAGAGCACGCTGCCGCGGCGGCCGACGGTCTCGATGCGGCCGGGGTCCAGGGTGCGGGCGGCCGCCTGCGCGCGGACGGCGGACAGCGAGGGCAGCCAGAAGGCCAGCGACTTGCCGGAGCCGGTGGACGTGGACAGCACGGTGTGCCGGCCCGACCACGCGGCGTCGGCGGCGTCGGCCTGGTGCTGCCAGGGCCGCTCGACGCCGAGCGCCCGGTAGCCGGCGACCAGCTCGGGGTCCGCCCACGCGGGCCAGTCGGCGGGGGTGCCGGGGCGGGCCGGCAGGTGGCGCACGTGGGTCAGCCGGTCGGCGCGCCGCCCGCCGGCGAGCAGCACGTCGAGCAGCTCACCGGTCACCGCGCCATTCTCCCCTGCTCGCGGGCGGGTGGGCGCGTCACGGGTCGCCGGCGGCAGGATGGCACCGTGCACATCGACCTGAACTGCGACCTCGGGGAGGGGCTGGGCGTCTGGACGCTCGGGGAACCCGGGACGGACGACGCCCTGCTGGAGGTCGTCACGAGCGCCAACGTGGCGTGCGGGTTCCACGCGGGCGACCCGGCGATCATGGCGGCGCGGTGCGCCACAGCGGCCGCCCGGGGCGTCGCCGTCGGCGCGCACGTCGGCTACCGGGACCTCGTGGGCTTCGGGCGGCGGCCCCTCGACGTGCCGCCCGACGTGCTCCTGCGGGAGGTCGCGTACCAGGTGGGGGCGCTGCAGGCCGTCGCCCGGACCGTCGGCGCCCGCGTCGGGTACGTCAAGCCGCACGGGGCGCTCTACCACCGGGTGGGGCACGACGAGGAGCAGGCGGCGGCGGTGGCCGCGGGCGTCGCCGCGACCGACCCGGCGCTCGCGGTGCTGGGCCTGCCCGGGTCCGCCGTGCTCCGGCATGCCGCGGCGGCGGGGCTGCGGACGGTGACCGAGGCCTTCGTCGACCGGGGCTACCGCGCCGACGGCACGCTCGTCCCGCGGGGACTGCCCGGCGCTCTCGTGACGGACCCCGGCGAGGCCGGTGCGCGCGCCGTGCGGATGGTGCGCGACGGCGTGGTCGCGAGCGTCGACGGCGGGGACGTGCCCGTGGCGGCCGAGTCGCTGTGCGTGCACTCCGACACCCCCGGGGCCGTGCCGGTGGCGCGGGCGGTGCGGGCCGCGCTGGAGGCCGCGGGGATCGCGCTGCGTCCGGTCGCACCGTGACCGACCCGGGGGAGCCGGGCGACGCGGCGGCGGACC
>JAEWGQ010000070.1 GCA_023388235.1 Actinomycetes bacterium
CCGTTGAAGCCCGTGTCGGCGTCCGGGCTGCCGTCGGCGTCGAGGCGGACGAGGCGGTCCGGGACCGACAGGTCGTTGTCGAGGCCCGTGAACGTCCCGGTGACCAGGACGTCGCCGTCGGGCAGCACCGTCGTCGCGTGCACGTAGCCGTCGAAGCCCCGGCCCAGGCCGCGGTTGAAGCCGGTGTCGGTGTCGGGGGTGCCGTCGGCGTCCAGGCGGGCGAGCCGCGCGGAGAGGACCCCCACCGACGGGCTGGGGTACACCATCGTGAAGTTGCCGCCGATGAGCAGGTCCCCGTCGGCGAGCTGCGTGATCGTGTTGATCGCGCCGGAGACCCCGCCGAAGTTCGTGGTGAAGCCGGTGTCCGCGTCCGGCGTGCCGTCGGCGTCCAGCCGCAGGACGCCCTTCGACGCGCTGCCGACGTTCCCGCCGACCAGCACGTCCCCGTCCGCGGGGGACAGGACGACGGTCCGCACGGGCGCGCCGACGCCGGTGCCGAGGTTCGCGTTGAACGGGGTGTCGGTGTCGGGCGTGCCGTCCGGGTCGAGCCGGATCAGGTGGTCCGGTGCGGAGGCGTCGCCGTCGAGGGAGGTGAACGTCCCTCCGACGAGCACGTCGCCGTCCGGCAGCTGCACCACCGCCCTGACCTCGCCGTCGAACCCGGCCCCCAGGTGCGCGTCGTGGGCGGCGTCGAGGCCCCAGCCGGACGCGTCGGCCGGGGGCGGCAGGGCACCGGCCGCACCCGACGCGCCGGCCGCGGTGAGGCCGGGGAGCACGAGGGCGAGGAGGGCGCATCTTGCGGGCAGGGGGAGTCGCACGGTGGTGCCTCTCGGTGGTCGGGGACCACGCGCCCGGTCGCCCGTGACGGGGTCGTGACGCCGACACCGTAGGAACGGCGATTCACCACTCCATGACCGTGCGACCACCTACCCAGTGCGCACGCGCCGGAGCGCTCGCCCGCACCCGTCCGCGCACCCGCCCGCGGACGCCGCCCGCGGACGCCCGCAGGTCGCTCAGGCCGGCGCCAGGTGCCCCGGCCGCACCTCGTAGCCCGCGGGCGCGAGCGTCAGCTCCCCGTGGCCGCCGGTGAGCGACCGCAGGTCGAGCGCGTAGCGGACGAGCTCCGCCTCGGGCACGACCGCCTCGATGCGCGCCCGCCCGTCGTCGGTGCCGGCGGTGGCCGTGATGTGCCCGCGCCGGCCGGACAGGTCGCCCAGCACGTCGCCCTGCATGTGCGCGGGGGCCACGACGGTGACGTGCACCGTGGGTTCCAGCAGCACGGTGCCGGCGGCGGCGAGCGCGGCCCGCACCCCGGTGGCGGCGGCGGTGCGGAACGCCATGTCGGAGGAGTCGACGGCGTGCGACTTCCCGTCGTAGACCTCGACCTGCACGTCCACCACGGGGTGCCCGAGCGGCCCCCCGGCGGCGAGCGCCTCGGCGGCGCCGCGCTCGACCGCGGGCAGGTACGACCGGGGGACCGCGCCGCCGACCACCGAGTCGACGAACGCGAACCCGGACCCGGGCGGCAGCGGGGCGAGCCGCAGCTGCACCACGGCGAACTGCCCGTGCCCGCCGGACTGCTTCTTCAGGCGGCCCTCGGCCTCGGCCCCGCGCGCGAGGGTCTCCCGGTAGGCGATGCGCACGGGCTCGGTCGTGACGTGCACGCCGAACACCCGCGCGAGGCGCTCGACCGCCACGGCCAGGTGCGCGTCGCCGAGCCCGCGCAGCACGGTCTGGTGCGGGGTGCGGTCGACGCGCAGGGTCGGGTCCTCCGCCGCGAGCCGGGTGAGGGCGGCGGACAGCTTGTCGTCGTCGGCCTGGCTCACGGGCACGAGCGCGACGGCGAGCACCGGCTCCCGCGCGGGCAGCGTCGCGGGCGCGACCGGCTGGGCCCGGGACGCGAGCAGGGACCCGGTCGGCGTGCCGGCGAGCTTGGCGACCGCGGCGACCGAGCCCGCGGGCACGGCGTCGACCGGCAGGTGCTCCCGGCCGCGCAGCCGGAACAGGCCGTGCACGCGCTCCTCGGTGCCCGTCGCGGTGCTGACCAGGCGGTCGCCGGTGCGGACGGTGCCGGACAGCACCTTGAACACCGAGACCTGCCCGACGAACGGGTCGGCGACCGTCCGGAAGACGTGCAGCACGGTCTCGCCGTCCGGGTCGGCGGGGAGGGTGGTCCCGGCCGTGCCGCCGACGCGCAGCCGGGCGGGCCGGTCCGCGGGCGCGGGGCCGATCTCGCACACCAGGTCGGCCAGCCGGTCGATGCCGACGCCGGTCGCGGCGGACGCGACGAGCACGGGCACCGCCTCGCCGGCGAGCACCTCGCGCGCCAGGGTCGCCTCGAGGTCCGCCGCGCCGGGCTCGTCGCCGGACAGGTAGCGCTCGAGCTGGTCGTCGTCGTGGGCGACGATCTCCTCGGTCACCTCGTCGTGCAGGCGGTGCTCCTCGTCGGCCACGTCGCCGAGGTCGCAGTCGTGGTGCCGGCCGTCGCGGTCGTAGTCGAGCCCGCGGCCCGACAGGACGTCGGCGACGCCGTGCAGCGCCTGCTCCTCGCCGAGCGGCAGCTCCAGGGGCACGACGCCGGCCGGGTCGTGCCCGGTCCGCCGGGCCAGGTCGCGCACCTGCTCCAGCACGCGGTGGAAGTCCGCGCGGGCGCGGTCCTCCTGCGAGACGACGACGAGGCGGGGGATCCCCGCCTCGTCGCACCGCCGCCACGCCGCCTCGGTCCCCGACTGGACCCCGTCGACCGCGCTGACCACCACCACCGCGAGGTCGGCGACGGCCAGCGCCGCGTCCACCGCGCCCGCGAAGTCCGGCGAGCCCGGGGTGTCGAGCAGCGTGAGCCGGTGCGCGCAGCCCTGGCTGCACGTCCAGTCGAGGTCGGCGACGCCGAGCGCCACGGACGACCCGCGCGCGACCTCCTCGGGCTCGTGGTCGCAGACGGTCGAGCCGTCCTCGACGCGGCCGGCCCGGGGGACCGCCCCGGAGCGCAGCAGCAGGGCCTCGGCCAGGGTCGTCTTGCCGGATCCGCCGTGGCCGACGAGCGCCACGTTCCGGACCGTCGGCGTCGTCGCCGCGTCCATCCAGGTCTCCCGGGTTCGGGTGTCGCAGATCGCCAGGCTAACCACGCGGCTCGCACAGCAGAAGGGACCTCGGCCGCTGGTGCGGCCGAGGTCCCTGTGCAGGGGTGCGCGTCAGGACGCGGCGAGGATGTCCACCACGAAGATCAGCGTGGAGTTCGCCGGGATGGTCTCCGACGCCTTGTCCCCGTAGCCGAGGTCCGGCGGGACGATCAGCAGCACCTGGCTGCCGACCGGCTGGCCGGCGAGGCCCTGCTGCCAGCCCGGGATGACGTTGCCGAGCGGGAGGGTCGAGGACGACCCGCGGTCCCACGAGGAGTCGAAGGGCGTCCCGTCCCACAGCCAGCCGGAGTACTGCACGGTGAGGGTCTGGCCCGCCTCGACCGCGGGGCCGGCGCCCTGGATCAGCGGCTGCACGACCAGCTCGGCCGGCGGCTCGCCGTCCACGGTGGTGAGGGAGGGGGCGCCGTCGGCGTCGAGCGTGACGGTCGGCAGGCCCTCGGGCAGCGGCGTGACCGGGGTGCCCTCGGCGCGGGTCGGCACGGACTGCGTGCCCATGACCTCGACCGCGAGCAGCAGCGTGGCCTCCTGCAGCGGGTTCGCGAACAGGATCCGCGCGCCCACCTGCTGGCCGACGAGCTTCTCGAGCAGCACCTCGGGCAGGTTGGTCGCGTCCGCGACGTAGGACTGCGGGGTGCTGCCGTAGGTGCCGCCCTGCGCGCTGCCGTCGGCGCCGCTGACCGCGGCGATGTTCACGCTGACGAGCTGGCCCTCCTCGACGGTCTCGCCCGTGCCGGGGGTGACCACCCGCGCGACGGGGGCGGACACGGTGAAGGGCTGCTCGAACTCGAGCGCCGGCTCCTGGCCGGCCTCGCCCGTGACGGTCACGGCCTCGAGGGCGGCGACGTCCTCGGCGCTCGCGGTGGCGGCGGCCGAGGCGCTGGCGGAGGGCGTGGGGGAGGCGGAGTCGTCCCCGCCGTCGGCGCCGCAGCCGGCCAGCAGCAGCAGGGACGCGGCGAGGATGGTGGCGGCCGTACGGCGCACGAGCTCGTCCTTCAGTCGGGGGTGGGGTGACGAAGCGGACATCCTAGGCGCCCCGCCTGGGTGCGACCTGGGCGGGGCGGCTCAGCCGCGCCGGACCATGCCGTCGGCGTGCGCGACGATCCAGGACATCAGCGGCAGCAGGTGCGCCGCCAGGTCCCGGCCCAGCGGCGTCAGGGAGTAGTCGACCCGGGGCGGGATGGACGGCGTCGCCTCGCGCAGCACCAGGCCGTCGGCCTCCAGGGTGCGCAGCGTCGAGGCCAGCATCTTCTCGCTGATGCCCTCGACCAGCCGGCGCAGCTCGCCCCAGCGCAGCGTCCGCTCCGACAGGGCGACGAGCACGAGGACGCCCCACTTGCTGGTCACGTGGTCGAGGACCACGCGGGAGGGGCACGCCGCGGGCAGCACGCCGTCCGTGAGCAGGTCCCGCAGGACGCCCGGTGCGCTGACCTCGGTGCTTACCGTCACGCCAGTACCTTACGTGAAAGTGGGTACCCGCGATCGGGAAGGTGGCCGGCCGCGCCCGGGTTGCAGCGGGGTGCCGGGGACCGCCCGGCGCACCACCCCGGAGAGGAACCCCCATGTCGTACGTCGTCACCGGTGCCACCGGCCACCTCGGCCGCCTCGTCGTCGAGCACCTGCTCGCGGACGGCGTGCCCGCCGCGGAGATCGTCGCCACCGGCCGGCGCACCGACCGCCTGGCCGACCTGGCCGCGCAGGGCGTGCGCGTCGTCGCCGTCGACTACGAGCGCCCCGAGACCCTCGCCGCCGCCGTCGAGGGCGCGGACGTGGTGCTGCTGGTGTCCGGCAGCGAGGTCGGCCGGCGGGTGGCGCAGCACCGCGCGGTGATCGAGGCCGCGCAGGCCGCCGGCGTCGGCCGGATCGTGTACACCTCCGCGCCGCACGCCGACACCTCCGCGCTCGTGCTCGCCCCGGAGCACAAGGCCACCGAGGAGCTGCTGCGGGCGTCCGGGCTCACGACGACGATCCTGCGCAACGGCTGGTACACCGAGAACTACGTCGGCGACGTGCAGCAGGCCGCCGCGTCGGGCGAGATCGTCGCGGCGGTCGGCGACGGCCGCGTCGCGAGCGCCCCGCGGGACGACTACGCCGCCGCTGCGGCCGTGGTGCTGCGCACGCCGGGCCACGAGGGCGCGGTCTACGAGCTGTCCGGCGACGTCGCGTGGAGCTTCGCGGACCTCGCCGCCGCTGCCGCCGAGGTGCTGGGCCGCCCCGTCGTCTACCGGCCCGTGCCGTCCGAGCAGCGCCGCGCCGACCTGCTGGCCGCCGGGCTGGACGAGGGGACCGCCGGGTTCGTGGTCGCGCTGGAGGAGAACACGCGCGACGGCCTGCTCGCGGAGACCACCGGCGACCTGGCGCGCCTGATCGGGCGCCCGACGACGCCGCTGGCCGAGGCGCTGCGCGCGGCGCTCGCGGCCGCCTGACCCGCCCGGGCGACCCCGCCCGC
>JAEWGQ010000208.1 GCA_023388235.1 Actinomycetes bacterium
CGTCCGGGTAGGCGGGTCCGGCCGGCGTCCGGGTAGGCGGGTGCGGCCGGCTCGGCGGTGCCTCCGGCGCGGCGGTGGCGCCGGGCGGGAGGCCCCGCGGCGCGCGTGTCGGAGGGGTGCGGCACGATGACGCGCATGCCCGACTACGTCGCCCACCTGACCGTCCCGGACGTGCCCGACGACGAGACCCGCGCCGGGATGGCCGACGCCCTCGGCGCGCTGCGCGACGACGCCCCGCCCGGGTTCACGGGCGGGCGCGTCACGTTCGACCTGCGCGGCGAGGCGCCCGACAACGAGACCGCGGTGCGGGCGGCGCACACGCACGCGGCGGAGATCCTGGACGACCTCGCGTGGGAGGTCGACGTCGAGGTGCTCGGCTGAGGCAGCACGGCCGCGGGCGCCCGTGACGCACGCCGGCGCCGCGGGGCCGGGTCCCTCCTCCCGGCCCCGCGGACGGCGGTCCTGGGGGCGTCAGCGCGCCTGGCCGGGGTCCTGCGGGCCGGCGGCGGGGTCCTGCGGGCCCGCGGCGGGGCCCTGCGGGCCGGGCTGCGCGGGGTACGTCCCGGGCTGCGACGGGTAGGCGCCCGGCTGCGACGGGTAGGCGCCGTACTGCCAGGTCGCCGGGCGGGCGCCGGGGAACGCCGTCGCGTACGCGGTCGGGCCGTGCATGCGGGCCACCCAGTCCTCGCCCGGCATGAAGATCCACAGCAGCGGGTAGATCAGCAGCGGGCTGCCGGGCAGCACGATCAGCACGATCAGGACGAGCCACCGCATGGGCCACGCGTCCATCCCGAACCGCCGCGCGAGGCCGGCGCAGACGCCGCCGATCACCCGGCCGTCCAGCGGCCGGACCAGGCCGTTGCGCCACATGGACTCGTAGATGCCGGTCATCGTCCGTCACTCCTCGCGGGTTCGCGTCACGTCGCGGTTGCGACATCTCCTACGGTGCCCCGGACGACGGTCCCGCGACATCCGGGACGGACCCTGGCCCGACCCTGAACCGCACCCTGACCCGGGTCAGCGCGCGCGGACCCGGACCCCGTCGCCGGCCACGACGAACCGCACGGCCGACAGGTCGGCGACCACCAGGTCGGCCCCGCCGCCCGGCCCCTGCGCCGCCGTGGTGCGCAGGCCGAGCGTCGCCGCGCCCGCCGCGCGGCCCGCGAGCACGCCGGACTCGGCGTCCTCGACCACCAGGCAGCGGCGGACGTCCACGCCCAGCCGCTGCGCGCCCGCCCGGTAGGGCTCCGGGTCGGGCTTGCCGCGGGCGACGTCGTCCGCGGTCACCGTCCGCGGCGGCGCCACGAGGTCGACGGCGCCGAACCGGGCGGCCGCGAGCCGCTGCCCGCAGGACGTGACGACCGCGCACCGGCCGGCGGGCGCGAGGACCGCGAGCGCGTCGGCCGCGCCGGGCAGCACCTCGATGCCGTCGGTGTCGGCGACCTCCAGCTCGACGATCCGGTCCAGCGCGGCGGCGCGCTCCGCGGCGTCCCGGTCGGCGAGCAGGGTGTCGAGGATGTCCCGGGCGGGGACGCCGTGGAACGCGAACGGGCTGAGCCGGTCGGTGGGCATCCCCCGCTCGGCGGCGAGCCGCAGCCAGCACCGCTCCACCGACCGCGTGGAGGAGATCAGCGTCCCGTCCATGTCGAACAGCACGGCGGCGAACACCTCCCCGAGCACGTCGCGGCGGCCGGCCGCGGGGCCGGAGTGGTCGGTGGGGCCGGAGGGGCCGGCGTGCGGGAGGACGGGGTCGCTGCTCACGCCGCGAGCCTCGCACGCCGGGCCACGGGCGGGCGCACCGCAGCACACCGCAGCGCACCCCAGCGCACCCCAGGGCACCTCGGCGGACCTCGTCGGACCTCGGCGGACCTCGGCGGGTCCTGCGGGGCCTCAGGTCGCCTCAGCGCGCCTCAGGTGGTCCTCAGCCCCTCCTCAGCCCCGCCGGCGCCGCCGCCGGGGCCGGGGACGGCGCGGCCGACCGATCCGCGGCCCGGGGCCTCAGCACGAGGGTGGAACGTGCCGGGGATCCGCCCGGCACGGGACACAGGGAGAGCGACATGGACACCATCTGGGGCCCCGCGCTCGACGCCGAGGTGGCGTACCGCCAGGAGGTCGTGCGCGCCGCGGTGCGCGGGTCCGACCTGGGGTGGCGCTGGCGGCGCCGGCACCACTGAGGGCCGTGACGACGGCGCCGCCGCCGCCGGACCCGGTGACGGCGGCGCACGCGGCGTCCGCGGACGCGGGACGCGTGTCGGTGGCGCCTGCCACCATCGACCCCATGAGCCGGTCCGCCGCCGCCCCGTTCGTCGCCCGCGACGAGCAGGTCGCGGCGCTGCTCGCGGCCGTCGGGCGCGCGGCCGCCGGCGAGCCGGGGCTCGTGCTGCTCGGCGCCGACGCCGGGGTCGGCAAGACGCGGCTGCTCACCCACACCGCGCGGCTGGCGGCGGACGCCGGGGCGACCGTCGTCGTCAGCCACTGCATCGACCTGGGTGAGATCGGCCTGCCGTACCTGCCGTTCGCCGACGCGCTGCACCAGCTCGTCGAGGGCGGCTGCCCCGGCGTGGCGGAGGTGGTCGCGGCGCGGCCCGCGCTGCACCGGCTGCTGCCGGCGGCCGCCGCGGAGCCCGTGCGCGCGGACGAGCAGACCGAGCGCCTGCAGCTGTTCGACGGGGTGGCCGCGGTGCTCGCGGCGGCCGGCCGGCCGGAGGCGCCGCTCGTCCTGGTGCTGGAGGACCTGCACTGGGCGGACTCGTCGAGCCGGGACCTGCTGCGGTTCCTCGTGGCGCGGCTGCGGACGGAGCCGGTGCTGCTGATCGGGTCGTTCCGCGCGGACGACCTGCACCGCCGGCACCCGCTGCGGCCGGTGCTCGCCGAGCTCGGCCGCCACCCCCGGGTCGAGCGCCTGGACCTGCCGCCGTTCACCGCCGACGAGCTGCGCGCCTTCACGACCGCGCTGGCGGGCCGCCCCCTGGCCGAGGAGCCGCTGCGCCGCATCCTCGTGCGCTCCGAGGGCAACGCGTACTTCGCCGAGGAGCTGCTGGAGGCGCCGACCGACCTGCCGGGCACGCTCGCGGACGTGCTGCGCGCGCGGCTCGAGGCCCTCGACCCGGAGGTGCAGCGCCTGGCGCGCGCCGCGTCGGCCGCGGGGCGCCGCGTGGACGAGCCGCTGCTGCGCGCCGTCGTCGTCGGGCCGGACGGCGGCCCCGAGCGGCACGCGGCGTTCGACGCGACGCTGCGGGACGCCGTGGCGCACCACGTGCTGGTGGGCGAGGACGGCCGGATCGCGTTCCGGCACGCGCTGCTGGCAGAGGCCGTGTACTCCGACCTGCTGCCGGGCGAGCAGGTGGCCCTGCACCGCGACTACCTGGTCGCGGCGGCGGCGGACCCGAGCCTGGCCACGGCGGCCGAGCGCGCGCACCACGCGCTGCTGTCGCACGACCACCGCCTGGCGCTCCTCGCGTCGCGGGAGGCGGCGCGCGAGGCCGGCCGGGTGCTCGCCCCCGCCGAGGAGCTCCGGCACCTGGAGACGGTGCTGCGGCTGTGGTCCGGCGTGCCGACGGCCGCGCAGGACCTGGGGCAGGAGCGCGTCGACGTCCTGCTCGCGGCGGCCGCCGCCGGGGGCCGCGCCGGGC
>JAEWGQ010000243.1 GCA_023388235.1 Actinomycetes bacterium
CGTAGAAGATGCCGATGCCGAGCGACACGAACAGCCCCGCGATCAGCCAGAACCGGATGACGATCGTGACCTCGCCCCACCCCGACAGCTCGAAGTGGTGGTGCAGCGGCGCCATCTTGAACACGCGTCTGCCGGTGAGCTTGAAGAAGCCGATCTGGATGACGTCCGACAGCACGATGATGACGAACAGGCCGCCGATGATCGCCGCGAGCACCTCGGTGCGGGTGACGATCGACATGCCGGCCAGGGCCCCGCCGAGGGCCAGCGACCCGGTGTCGCCCATGAAGATCTTCGCGGGGCTGGCGTTCCACCACAGGAACCCGAAGCACGCGCCGGTGACGGCCGCGGCGACCACCGCCATGTCCAGCGGGTCGCGGGTGGCGTAGCACCGGGCGCCCGCGGTGAGGGCGCAGCGCTGGTTGAACTGCCAGATGCAGACGATGACGTAGGCGCCGAACACGATGAGCGAGGACCCGGTCGCCAGCCCGTCGAGCCCGTCGGTCAGGTTCACGGCGTTGGACCAGGCGGTGATGAGGAAGTTCGCCCAGATCACGAACAGGATCGCCCCGACGGTCGCGCCGGCGAACGCGAGGTCCAGGCCGGTGTCCCGGATGAACGAGATCCGGGTGGAGGCCGGGGTGCGCAGCGTGGCGTCCGGGAACTGCAGGGCCAGCACGGCGAACGTGATGCCGACGAAGCCCTGCCCGACCACCTTCCACCGCGCGGACAGCCCGAGGCTGCGCTGCCGGGAGATCTTGATGAAGTCGTCGAGGAACCCGACGACGCCCAGCCCGGTCATGAGGAACAGCACGAGCACGGCCGACGCGCTGGGCACGTTGCCGGACGCGATCATCGCCGCGCCCCAGCCCACGAGGGTCGCGGCGATGATGACGACGCCGCCCATCGTGGGGGTGCCGCGCTTCGTGTAGTGCGCGGTCGGGCCGTCCTGGCGGATGAACTGGCCGTACTGCTTGGCGACCAGGAAGTTGATGAACAGCGGGGTGGCGAGCAGCGCGACGACCATGGACACGCCGCCGGCGACGAGGACGGAGATCACGGGCGCACCTCCGTCCCGGTGGCGCCGGTCAGCAGGTCGCCGAGCCGCCACAGGCCCGCGCCGTTGGACGCCTTGAGCAGCACGACGTCCCCGGGGCGCAGCTCCGCCTCGAGCAGCTCCGCGGCCGCGTCGACGTCGTCGACCACGACCACCTCGTCGCCCCAGGAGCCCTCGCGGACGGCGCCGGCGGCGATGCCGTGGGCGCCGCGGCCGACGACCACGGTGAGGTCGATGTTGAGCCGCACGACCTGCAGGCCGAGGGCCTCGTGCTCGGTCCGCGCGTCGCTGCCGAGCTCCATCATCTCGCCGAGCACGGCGATCGAGCGGCGCTCGCGCCCGGCCAGGACGGCCAGGGCGCGCAGCGCGGCCCGCATGGAGTCGGGGTTGGCGTTGTACGAGTCGTCCACGACGGTCACCCCGTCGGGGCGCTCGACGACGTGCATGCGGTGCGGGCTGATCGCGTCGGCGGCGGACAGCCCGGCGGCGACGTCGGCCAGCGGCAGCCCGACGGCCAGCGCGGCGGCCGCGGCGCCCAGCGCGTTGTGCACGTGGTGCTCCCCCACCAGCCGCAGCGTGACCTCGGCCCGCTCGCGGGACGCGTCGCCCTCGACGGGCGGCACGCGCCCGGCGTCCAGGGTGAACGCGGCGCGGCCGGCCCGGTCGACGCGCAGGTCGACCGCGCGCACGTCGGCGCCGGTGGTGGTGCCGAACGTCGCGACGGGGCCCGGTGCCTGCGCCGCCATCGCGAGCACGCGGTGGTCGTCGGCGTTGAGCACGGCGACCCCGCCGGGGGCGAGGCCGGCCACGAGCTCGGCCTTGGCCCGCGCGACCGCCTCGATGCCGCCGAACCCCTCGAGGTGCGCGTGCCCGACGACCAGCACGACGGCGACGTCGGGCGGCGCGATGTCCGTGAGGTAGGTCAGGTGCCCGATGCCGGAGGCGCCCATCTCGAGCACGAGGAACCGCGTGCGCTCGTCGGCGCGCAGCACCGTGAGCGGCAGCCCGATCTCGTTGTTGAACGACTTCTCCGGCGCGACCGTGGGGCCGGCGGCGGTGCACAGCTGCGCCAGCAGGTCCTTCGTGGTCGTCTTGCCGACCGAGCCGGTGACGCCGATGACGCGCAGGTCCGTGCCGCCGGGCTCGACGGCCGCCTCGCGCAGCTGGGCCAGCACGGCGCGCGCGAGGTCCCCGAGCGCGCGCTCCACGTCGTCCACGACGACCGCCGGCAGCTCGACGGGGCCGCCGTCGTCCGGGCCGTCGTGCACGAGGGGGCGCGCGGCCAGCACGAGCGACGCCCCGGCGCGCACGGCGGCGCCCGCGAAGTCGTGGCCGTCGGCGTGCTCCCCGGGCAGGGCGACGAACAGCGAGCCCTGCTCCACCTGGCGCGAGTCCACCACGACCGGGCCGGTGACCACCGTGGCGGGGTCGAGGTCCGCCGGGCGCAGCCGGCCGCCGGTCGCGGCCGCCACCTGCGCCGCCGTCATCGCGATCACGCCGGCTGCTCCTCGGACGCGGCCCGCAGGCGTGCCGTCCGGGCGGCGTCGGCCTCCCGGAGGACGTCGCGGTCGTTGTAGCGGTGGAAGACCCCGGCGATCTCCTGGGTCGGCTCGTGGCCCTTGCCGGTGATGATGATGGTGTCCGTCTCCGTCGCGAGGTCGAGGGCGTCGTGGATGGCCTGCGTGCGGCTGGTGGCCTCGTGCACGTCGGCGAGGTCGGGGCGCTGCTCGCGCGCGCCGTCGAGGATGGCCGCGCGGATCGCCGCCGGGTCCTCGGAGCGGGGGTTCTCGTCCGTGACGACCAGCACGTCGGCGAGCCGCGCGGCGATCGCGCCCATGAGGGGCCGCTTCCCGCGGTCGCGGTCCCCGTCGGACCCGAACACGATGACGAGCCGGCCGGGGGTGATCGGGCGCACGGCCTCGAGGGCGAGCACGAGCGCGTCGGGCGTGTGCGCGTAGTCGACCAGGCACAGCGGGCGCGCGTCCGGCCCGCCGCGGCGCTCGATCACACGCTCCATGCGCCCCGGGATGCCGCTGGCGTGCGCGACGGCGTCCAGCGCCGCGTCGAGCGGCACGCCCGCGCGGTGCGCGAGCACGACGGCGAGCGCGGCGTTCGACACGTTCACCAGGCCGGGCAGCGGGCTGGCCGCGGCGTGCTCGGTGCCGTCGGGACCGCGCAGCGTGAAGGTCGATCCCACGCCGTCCAGGCCGACGTCGGCCTCGGTGACCGCCCAGTCCGCGGTCGCGGCCTCGGGGGCGCCGACGTGCGTGGCGACGGTGTCGACGGGGATCTCGGCCTCGGCGGCGAGCCGGCGGCCCCACTCGTCGTCCACGACCACGACGCCGCGGCGCGCGTACCCGGGGCGGAACAGCCGGGCCTTCGCCTGGAAGTACCCCTCCATGTCGCCGTGGAAGTCGAGGTGGTCGCGCTGCAGGTTCGTGAAGCCGGCGACGTCGAGCTCCAGCCCGTTCATCCGGCCGAGGGCGAGCGCGTGCGACGACACCTCCATGACCGCGGCCGTGGCCCCGCGCTCGAGCCCGAGGGCGAGCACGGACTGCACGACCGGCGCCTCGACGGTGGTGCGCGGGCTCTCGATGGCCTCGTCGCCGATGCGCAGCTCGACGGTGCCCATGACGACGGTGCGCTCGTGGGCGCGGCGCAGCGCGGCGTCCACGAAGTAGGCGGTGGTGGTCTTGCCGTTCGTGCCGGTCACGCCGACCGCCGCGAGCCGCCGGCCCGGGTGGTCGTGCAGCCACGCGGCCACGGGTCCGGCGACGGCGCGCGGGTCGTCGGTGACGAGCACCGGGACCTCGACGCCGGCGAGCAGGTCCGCGCCCGCCCCGTCGGTGACGACCGCGACGGCGCCGGCCTGAACGGCCTGGGCCGCGTGGCGCGCGCCGTGCGTGCGCTCGCCCGGCACGGCCACGAAGACGTCGCCCGGCTGCACGTCGCCGCTCGCCACGGTGACGCCCGAGGTCAGGAGGTCCGTGGGCACGGGGAGGCCGACCCTGACGAACCCGAACGCGTCGGCGAGGTCGGCGACCCGGCGGCTGTGGGGGTGCTCCGGCCGGAGCCGGCCCTGCGGGGACGTCATGGGGACGAATCTACCGCGCGCCTGGTGGGCTCCCGCGACCGGAGCGGGCTCGTGGGGGGCGTTCACCGGTGGCTCACCAGGTCGTCGGGAACAGCTGCGGGGTGGTCCCGCTGGGGGCGACGCCGAGCTCCGTGAGCGCGTAGCCGGTCACGTCCGAGAACACCGGCGCGGCGACGACGCTGCCCCACTCGGACGTGCGCGGGTTGTGCAGCACGACGGCGACGGCGATCGCCGGGTCGTCGGCCGGCGCGACGCCGATGAACGAGGCGGTGATGCCCTTCTGCGCACCCAGCCACGCCTGCGCGGTGCCCGTCTTGCCGGCCACGCGGTAGCCCGGGATCTGCGCGGACGAGCCGGTGCCGTCGTCGACGACGCTCTCCATCATCGTGAGCACGGTCTGCGCGGTCGGCGCGGACACGACCTGGGTCGTCGCCGGCGCGGGCGCGGGCGTGAACGTGCCGTCCGGCTCCGTCCAGCCCTTGACCAGGTGCGGCGCGACGCGCACGCCGCCGTTGCCCATCGTGGCGAACACGTCGGCGGCCTGCAGCGTGGTGACCGACACACCGCCCTGCCCGAACAGCACGGCGTACTTGGTGCGGCCGTCCCAGCTGTCGGCGGGGTGCAGGATGCCCGGGGACTCCCCCGGCAGCTCGATGCCGGTGCGGGCGCCGAAGCCGAACTTCGCGAGGTAGTCGTACCGCACCTGCTGCGGGATGTTCTGGCCGATCATCACGGTGCCGGTGTTGGACGACTCCGCGAGGATGCCGGCCGTGGTCAGGCGCAGCCCGCCGTGCTCGTGGGAGTCCTTGAAGGTCTGCCCGTTCGGCGTCGTGTACTGGTACGGCACCTCGAACTGGCTGACGGGCTCGACCAGCCCCGTCTCGAGCGCGGCGGCCATCGTGATGACCTTCGCGGTCGAGCCCGGCTCGAACACGTCGGACACGGCGCTCGACCCGTTCCACAGGTCGGTGGTCGCGCCCGGGTCGTTGGGGTCGACGGTCCGCGACTCGGCGATGAACAGGATCTCGCCGGTCTTGGGGGCGATGCCGACGATCGAGCCGGAGTCCGCGCCGGTGGCGCGCACCTGGTCCTCGATGGCCTTCTGGGCCTTCCACTGCAGGTCGGCGTTGATCGTCAGCTGCACGCTGCGGCCGTCGGTGGCCGCCGTCGACTCGGAGTAGCCGCCGGGGATCTGCTGGCCGCCGCGCCCGCGCTCGTACGTGGTGCTGCCGGGCGTGCCGGACAGCTCGGCGTCGAGCTGCGCCTCGATGCCCTGCGCGCCGGTGCCCTCGGCGTTCACCCAGCCCAGCACGTTGCCCGCGAGGTTGCCGTTCGGGTACACCCGCTCGGCGACCTGCTCCCCGGTGACGCCGTTGATCCGCAGCTCGGCGACGGCCTGCCACACCTCGGGCAGCGCGCCCTTGGCGATGTAGACGAAGCCGCTGTCCCGCGCGAGCTTGGCGCCGAGCTCGGCGGCGTTGGCGCCGAGCACCGGGGCGAGCAGCTGCGCGGCGCCCGCGGCGCCGGAGTACGTCTCGCCGTCGACCTTCGCGCTCCACGTGGCGATCAGGTGCGGGTTGGCGGAGATGTCGTAGCGGTCGACGGAGGTCGCGAGGACCTCGCCCTCGGAGTCGGTGATCTGCCCGCGGGCCGCGACGAGCTGCGCGGTGGTCAGGCGGTCCGAGAGCGCCTCGGCGGCGACCGCGCGCCCGTCGATGCCCTGGAGCCACAGCAGGCGGC
>JAEWGQ010000251.1 GCA_023388235.1 Actinomycetes bacterium
GGTGGGGGGCCGGTCCGCCCGGGCGGCGACGCCGGCGGCCCCGGCGCCGCCCTAGGCTCGGCCCATGCCCGTCCCGCTGCCCCACCGCGCCGTCGAGCGCGACGGGGTGGCCGCCCTCGCCGTGCTCGCCGCGTGGACCCTCGCGGTGCTGCTGCTGGCGGGCACCGACCTGTGGCACCCCCGGTGGCAGGACGCGCACCTGTGGGCGGGCGTCGGGCTCGCCCTGCCGCTCGCGCTGCGCCGCGCCGCCCCGGCGGCCGGGCTCTGGCTGACCCTCGTCGGGTACCCGCTGGGGTACGCCCTGATCACCCTGGGCGGCGGGGCGCAGATCGCCCTGCACGTCCTGCCGCTCCTGGTCGCGTGCTACGCCGCGACCCGCGCCGGCGCGGTGCACCCCGTGCTCACCGGCGCCGCGGGATCCGCCGCCACCGTCGCGCTGCTCCTCGGGCCGGACCGGATCCGCACGCTCGGCGGTCCGGGGCCCAGCCTCGGGGACCCGTCCGACACGGCGCTGCTGGTGCTGCTCGTGCTCGCCGCGACCGCCCTCGGCACGGTGGGCGCGCGCCTCGCCGCCGCCAGCCGGTCCCTCGAGCTGCGCAACGCGGAGCTGCGCGCGCTGCAGGCGGTCCGCGAGCGCGCGGCGGTCCGCGCGGAGCGCACCCGGATCGCGCGGGAGCTGCACGACGTGGTCGCGCACCACGTCAGCGCGATCGTCGTGCGCGCCCAGGCGGCGGACCGCGTCGGCGACGACCGGCCCGAGGAGTACCGGGAGGCGGTGCGGTGGATCGCCCCCGCCGGCAAGGAGGCGCTGACGGCCATGCGGTCGGTCGTGCGCGTGCTGCGCGCGCCCGGCGAGGACGGGGCGCCGCTCGCGCCCGTGCCCGGGCTCGCCGAGCTCGCGCACGTGCTGGACCGGGTGCGCGGCTCGGGCCTGACCGTGCGGGCCGACGTGCCCGACCCCCTGCCGGCGTGCCCGCCGGAGGCCGGCCTCGCGCTGGTGCGGGTGGCGCAGGAGGCGCTGACCAACGTGCTCGTGCACTCGGCGGCTGCCCGCGCCGACGTCACGCTCGCCGCGCGTCCGGGGGCGCTGGCGCTGCGGGTGCACGACCCCGGCCCCGCCCGGTTCCCCGCGGGGCGCGACGAGACCGCCGGGCACCCCGGTGGCGGCGGCAACGGCCTGGTGCACATGCGCGAGCGCGCGGCGGCCGCCGGCGGGACGTTCGCGGCCGGCCCCGCGCCGGGCGGCGGGTGGACCGTGACGATGGAGGTGCCGGTGCCGTGAGCGACCCGGCGACGGTCCGCGTGCTGCTCGCGGACGACCAGGCGATGATCCGCCTCGGCCTGCGGATGATCCTCGACCACGAGCCCGACCTGGCCGTGGTGGCCGAGGCCGCCGACGGCGCGCAGGCGGTGGCGCTCGCCCGCGAGCACCGGCCCGCGGTGGTGCTGATGGACATCCGGATGCCGGGGCTCGACGGCATCGGGGCGACCGCGCGGATCCGCGCCGACCCCGTCCTGGCCGGCACGCGCGTGCTGGTGCTGACGACGTTCGACGACGAGGAGTACGTGACGAGCGCGCTGCAGGCCGGCGCGGACGGCTTCCTGCTCAAGGACACCGACCCGGCGACGCTCGTGGCCGCCGTGCGCCGGGTGCGCGACGGCGGCGCCGTGCTCGACCCGGGCGTCGCGCCGCTCGTGCTCGACCAGTGGCGCCGGTGGGGCCGGGACCGTCCGGACGCCGCACCGGCCCCCGGCGCCCTGGCGGGGCTGAGCGCCCGCGAGCGGGACGTGCTGCTGGCGGTGGCGCGCGGCCGCTCGAACCAGGAGGCCGCCGACGCGCTCGGCCTCGCGGTGGCGACCGTCAAGGCGCACGTGCACGGGCTGCTGACGAAGACGGGGTGCGCGTCGCGGACGCAGCTGGTCGTGCTGGCGTACGAGGCCGGCCTCGTCGTCCCGGGCTCGCCCGGGGAGCCCGCGCCGGGCTGACCCCGGGCGCCGCCGCAGGTCGCGGGCCCGCGCGCGCCCGGCCCTGGGATGTGTCGTAGGTCACATCTACGCTCTCCCCCATGGAACTGGCGATCGAGGCCCGCGGGCTCGTGAAGCGCTACAAGGGCGTCACCGCCCTGGACGGCGTGGACCTCACGGTGCCGCCCGGCACCGTGCTCGGTCTGCTCGGCCCCAACGGGGCGGGCAAGACCACCATCGTGCGCATCCTGTCGACGCTCCTGCGGCCCGACGCCGGCACGGCCCGCGTCGCGGGCGTCGACGTGCTGGCGCGCCCGGCCGAGGTGCGACGGCGCATCGGCCTGTCGGGGCAGTACGCCGCGGTCGACGAGTACCTCTCGGGCTACGAGAACCTCGAGATGATCGGCCGGCTCTACCACCTGGGCGGCCGGCGGTCGCGCGCCCGGGCGCGGGAGCTGCTCGCGGCGTTCGCCCTGGAGGACGCCGCGGACCGCCCGACCCGCACGTACTCCGGCGGCATGCGGCGGCGGCTGGACCTCGCCGGGGCTCTCGTGGCGGACCCGCCCGTGATCTTCCTCGACGAGCCCACCACCGGCCTCGACCCCCGCGGCCGCACCGACATGTGGGAGGTCATCCAGCGGCTGGTCGCGGGCGGCACGACGCTGCTGCTCACGACGCAGTACCTGGAGGAGGCGGACGTGCTCGCGGACGAGATCGTCGTCATCGACCACGGCGGCATCATCGCCCAGGGCACCGCCGACGAGCTCAAGCGGCAGGTCGGCGGCGAGCGCATCGAGCTCACCGTGGCGGACGTGGCGGTCCTCGCCGACGTCGCCGAGGTGCTCACGCCGCTCGGGGTCGGCCGGCCCGCCCTCGACGACGGGCGGCGCTCGCTCGTCATGCCGGTGTCGGGCGGGCCCGAGGTGCTGAGCGAGGCGCTGCGCCGGCTGGACGCGCGGCAGGTGCGCCTCGAGGACGTCGGGCTGCGCCGCCCGACGCTGGACGACGTGTTCCTGGCGCTCACCGGCCGCCCCGCGGAGGACGACGGCCCCGACCACGAGGCAGGTGCGTGATGGCCCTCCCCCACGTCCTGGCGGACGCGTCCGTCGTCGCGAAGCGGAACATCATCAAGATCAAGCGGGTGCCCGACCTGCTGGTGTTCACCACGCTGTCGCCGATCATGTTCGTGCTGCTGTTCTCGTACGTGTTCGGCGGCGCGATCGACCAGGCCGGCAACGGCCGGGCCTACCGGGAGTTCCTCATCGCCGGCATCTTCGCCCAGACCGTCATCTTCGGGGCGACCGTCACCGGCGCCGCGCTCGCCGAGGACCTGAAGAAGGGCATCCTCGACCGGTTCCGCTCCCTGCCGATGGCGCCGTCCGCGGTGCTGACCGGCCGGACGTTCTCCGACGTCGTCAACAACGTCATCGTGCTGGTCGTCATGGGGCTCACGGGCCTGGTCGTGGGCTGGCGCATCCGCTCGTCGGTGACGGAGGCGCTGGCGGGCTGCGCGCTGCTGCTGGTGTTCGCCTACGCGATCAGCTGGATCATGGCGTGGATCGGGATGCTCGTGCCCAGCCCGGAGGTCGTGAACAACGCGTCCTTCATCGTCATCTTCCCGCTGACGTTCGTCGCCAACACGTTCGTGCCGCTGGACACCCTGCCCGCGCCGCTGCAGACGTTCGCCGAGTGGAACCCCGTGTCGTCCGTGACGCAGGCGGCGCGCGAGCTGTTCGGCAACATCCCGCCGGGCACCCCGGAACCCACGGCGTGGCCGCTGCAGCACCCGGAGCTGTACACGCTCGCCTGGTCGGCGCTGTTCCTCGTGATCTTCGTGCCGCTCGCGAACGCCCAGTACCGGGTGTCCACCAGCCGCTGACCGGCGCGCGCCGGGGTCAGGACGCGGCGCGGTCCTGCTTCCGGGCGTACAGCGCGGCGTCCGCGCGCGCGAGCGCGGCACGCACGGGCTCGTCGCCCTGGGCCTGGGCCACGCCGTGGCTCCACGTCGGGTCGGCGGCGGCGCGCAGGTCGTCCGCGCGCTGCGCCCACCGCTCGGCGCCCGCGGCGTCCCGGTCCGCGAGCACCACCGCGAACTCGTCCCCGCCCATGCGCCCGATCAGGTCGCCGGGGGCGAGCTCGCCGCGCCAGCTGTCGACCAGCCGCACCAGCACGTCGTCGCCGGCCTGGTGGCCGAGGGTGTCGTTGACCCCCTTGAAGTCGTCCACGTCGAGGCACACGACGCTCGCGGGACGGCCGTGCGCCGCGGCCCGGCGCAGCAGCGTGGTCGCGCGGGCGTCGAACGCGGCCCGGGTGAGCACGCCCGTCAGGTCGTCGGTCGTGGCGAAGTGCCGGAGCGCGTCCACGAGGTGCCGGATCAGCCAGCTCGTCACGACCGTCATCACCAGCAGGATCAGCACCCGCACCGGGTGGACGCGCACCGGCGCGGCGACCGTCGCGACGGGCAGCGCCACCAGCACCAGCCCCAGCAGGCCGCGCGACGCCCGCGGCCCGCCGAGCAGCGGCGAGGCCTGCCCGGCCACGACCAGCCCGAGCGCCGTGGTCACCAGCCCGGCCTCCGTGCGGCACCGTGCGACGAGCACCGCGCCGACGAGCACCCCGAGCACCGCCGCGACCATCGGCGTGCACGGGCGGTGCCGCAGCAGCGC
>JAEWGQ010000217.1 GCA_023388235.1 Actinomycetes bacterium
GCACCAGCCGCAGCCGCGCGAGCGGCACGCCGACGGCGGCCCGGTAGACGGCGACGGCGACGGCGAGCGTGACGAGGCCGGCCGCGTCCGCGGCCCCGGGCACGACCAGCAGCAGCGGCGCCGCGGCGACCACCAGCGGAGCGACCCGGGGGGCGGGCCGCGCCCAGGCGAGGGCCACGGCCTGGACGACCAGCACCGCGAGCACCGCCCACCAGCCGG
Source organism: Actinomycetes bacterium (assembly GCA_023388235.1). GTDB lineage: Bacteria > Actinomycetota > Actinomycetes > Actinomycetales > Cellulomonadaceae > Cellulomonas. Next base: position 220 of record JAEWGQ010000217.1, read on the forward strand.
CGCTCGCGACGTCCGGCGTCCGGGCGGACTCCGCCGGGTCCGTGGCCGCGAGCAGGGGCAGGGCGAGCAGGCCCGCGACGCCCACCGCGCCGGTGACCGCGGCGACGACGACGTCCGGGCGGCGCGGGGAGTCGGTCACGGTCGCCGGGGCCACGTCGGCATCGTGCCACCCGCGCGGCGGCGGGCGGTCAGTCGAGGCAGAACTCGTTGCCCTCGACGTCCTGCATGACGATGCAGGACTCGTCGAACCCGTCGGCCGGCATGACGCGCACCTGCCGCGCGCCGAGGGCGACCAGCCGGTCGGACTCGGCCTCGAGCGCCGCGAGCCGCTCGGCGCCGACCAGGCCGGTGCCGACCCGCACGTCCAGGTGCACCCGGTTCTTCACGACCTTGCCCTCGGGCACGCGCTGGAAGAACAGGCGCGGGCCCGCGCCGGTCGGGTCCTGGCACGCGAACGCCGACCCCTGCTGCTCGGGCGGCAGCGCCCGGTCGAAGGCGTCCCAGGAGTCGAAGCCCGGCGGCGGCGGCGGCACGACGTACCCCAGCACCTCGCACCAGAACCGGGCGACGCGCTCCGGGTCCGCGCAGTCGAACGTGACCTGCACCTGCCTCACGGTTCCCATCGGCCCACCCTAGGCGCCGGACGTCGCCGTGTCTGCGTCCGCGCGCACCTCGGGGTCCAGCCGGTAGCCCAGCCCCCGGACCGTGCTGATGACGCCGCGGTCCCCCGTGCTCTCCGCGAGCTTGCGGCGCAGGTTCGCCATGTGCACCTCGATGCTGCGCCGGTCGGCGTCCGTGGGGACGGGCACCGCGTGCGGGCCGTGCACCGCGACGGCGAGCACCAGCTCGTCCTTCGACACCGGCTGCCCCGCGCGCTCCGCGAGCGCCACGAGGATCTCGAACTCGCTGCGCGTCAGGGACACCGGGCGGTCGCCGACCCGCACGCAGCGCGCGGGCACCTCGACGACGAGGTCGCCGCGCCGGAGCACGCGGGCGTCGTCCTGCGGTGCGGTGGGCGCCATCACGCCACGGTACGTCGGGACCTCGTGCCCTGCCATCGCCGGCGGCCGGGTGCTAGCACCCACGGCGGCCGGCATCACGCTCAGATTTCCTGACGCGTCCGGCTGCCCGGCCGATCAGGCCCCCGACCCACACCGCCCGGGGGACCCGCCCCCACGACCGGGAGACCGCCCGTGCACACACCCCGCCAGACCCGCCGCCTGCGCAGACCCGCCGCGGCCGCCGCCCTGCTCGCCCTGGTGGGCGTGCTCGTGCCCGCCGGCCAGGCCGTCGCCGACCCCGTGTCGTCCCTGTCCCCGATCGGCGGCGCGTCCGAGCGGTCCGGCACCACGGTGACGTACGACTACTCGTGCCAGAACACCCAGTCCAACCTGGTGCCGCAGTGGGCGCTCCTCGACAGCGGGTACCACCAGCTCACCCCGATGGCGGTCCTGCACGACGCGCAGACCGCCGACGGCGTGTCCCGGGGGGCCTTCGCCGTGACGTACCCGCCGAACGCGTCCGGGGGGTACATCCTCCGCCTGACGTGCGAGGACATCATCGAGCGGACGTTCAGCATCGCCGCGCTGCCGGCCACGACGACCACCCTCGTCCAGCAGCAGTCGCAGATCACCCGGGGCCAGTCGGCCACGCTCACCGCCGCCGTGTGGCCGCTGTCGTCCGGGGTCGTCGAGTTCTCGGCGGGCGGGCAGGTCGTCGCGACGGTGCCGCTCGACGGGCAGGGCCGCGCCCACGCGGACGTCTCGCCCACGACCACCCAGACCTACACGGCGCGGTTCACCGGCTCGGAGACGGCGCAGGCCTCGCCCGCCTCGCAGCCCGTCACGGTCACGGTGCTCGGGGACGTCACGGCGCCCGAGACGGTGTCCGTCGCCGGCTCCCCCGTCGTCGGCGGGACGCTCGGCGTCTCGGCGAGCGGCCCCTGGGCGCCGGCCGACACGCAGCTCGCCTACTCGTGGACGGTCGACGGCGCGGAGGTCGGCACCGCCCCCACGTACGTGCCGTCGGCGTCGGACCTGGGCAAGCAGGTCCGCGTGGCCGTCACCGGCTCGCACGCGCCGCTGACCCCGGCGACCCGCACCAGCGCGCCGGGCGTGGTCGTCGGCCTGGGCTCGGTCCCGGCCGGCACCGTCACGCTGGACGGCCTCGACGGCCACGAGGCGGTGCTCGGCCGGACCATCACCGCCCTGGCGTCCGGCTTCGGCGACGCCACCCTCGGCTACGCCTGGACCGTCGGCGGGGTGGCGGTCCCCGGTCACGCCGCGACGTACACCCCGACGGGGGCCGACCTCGGCAAGATGATCCGGGTCACCGTGACCGCGACCGCGCCCGGCCGCACGACCGCGGAGATCAGCCGCTCCGCGCTGCCCGCCGTCGCGACGCCGGACGTCACCGTCGGCTCGCCCACGGTCGCCGTCGGCTCGGACGCCCTCGTCCCCGTCCGGGTGTCCGGCCCCGCCGGCACGCCCGTGCCGTCCGGCTCGGTCACCGTCACCGTCACGCCGCGGTCGGGCGGCACGCCCGTCACGCTGCCCGCGGTGACGCTCGACGGCAGCGGCGCCGCCACCGTGCGGGTCCGGGACCTCGCGGTCGGCGAGCTCACCACGGCCGTGGCTTTCGCGCCGGTGCCGAGCCCGCGCGCCGCCTACGCGGTGGCGTCGGTGGACCAGTCGAGCAACCCCTACCTCGCGGCCACCGGCGCCGGCACGATCACGGTCACCGCCGTCACGCCCGCCGTGGCGCTGGCCGACGCGCTCGCCGTGCCGGTCGCGACTCCCGGGGTGCTGTCCGCCACGGTCACGGGCGCCCGCCTGCCGGCCACGTACGTGCTGCGCGAGGGCGCCACGGTGCTCGGCGGCGGCCCGGTGCCCGCGGACGGCGTGCTGTCCGCCGCGCTGCCGGTCCTCACGCCCGGCAGCCACACGGTCACGCTCGACCTGCCGGCGACGACCGACACGCTCGCGGTCTCGCGCACCGTCACGGTGACCGTGGCCGGCGAGCCGGTGCGCGCCGGCGCCCTGCCGACGGCGCAGCTCGACACGCCGAAGGCCGCCACCGCCCCCGGGCAGCGGATGCAGCTCGTGGCCGAGGGCTTCCAGCCCGGCGAGAGCGTGGCGTTCTACCTGCACTCCGACCCGGTGTTCCTCGGCACGGCCGTGGCCGACGCGTCCGGTGTCGCCCGGCTGCTGGCGGACGTGCCGGCCGACACCCCGGCCGGTGCGCACACCGTCGTGGCGACCGGCGGCACCTCGGGCCGGTGGGCGACGCTCGCGGTCCGGCTCGCGGTGCCGGACGAGCAGCCCGGCGCGCTGGCCGTGACCGGCGCCTCGGGCGGCGCGGCCACCGCGGCGGCGTGGCTGCTGCTGCTGGTCGGCGGCGCCCTGGTGGTCCTGGCGCGTCGGGCGCGGATCGCCCGCTGACGCCGGAACCCGGACGGCCCCCCACCCCCCCCGGGTCGGGGGCCGTTCGCCGTGGCGGGCGCAATGAGGGCGACACGGCGGCCCCGGCGGGTGCAGGATGGTCCGTCGTCACGTGCCGCGGGCAGACCGCGGCCGACGCAGGAACGGGAGACACGCGGATGTCCGCAGGGAGCGGGGTCGGCCGCCACGGCCACCTTGCGTGACGGGCCCTGCCCGTCGCGCCGCACCGACGCACCCCGCCCCGCCGCCGACCAGGCGGCCCGGGCGCCGGGTCCCTGCCGTCGTCCCCGCGACGGGTGTCCCCACCCGCCCCGCACCGCAGCCGTGCGCCGGGCGTCCCGACACCTGTGAGAGCGAGTCCGTCATGCGTCCCGTCACCGAGTCCCAGATCCGCGCGTCCTTCGTCAACTGCTCCCGCCGCGAGGCGGCGCAGGCCGTCCTCCCGCCGGACCTCGCGTCCCGCGACTGGGACCGCCTGGACTTCCTGGGCTGGAACGACCCGAAGAACCCCCGCCGCTCCTACGTCGTCACGTGGCTCGACGACCAGCCCGTCGGCCTGGTGCTGCGCGCCTCCGACGGCGGCACCAAGCGCAGCGCGGTCTGCGCCTGGTGCGAGGACATCATCGCCACGAACGAGGTGAGCCTGTTCGTCGCCAAGCGCGCCGGGGCGGCCGGCCGCAACGGCAACACGGTCGGCACCCTGATCTGCGCGGACTTCGCGTGCTCGCAGAACGCCCGGCGCCGCCCGACGATCGTCGAGGCCGGGGACGACGCCGCCGCCGTGGTCGCACGCCGGATCGCCGGCCTGCAGGAGCGGTCCGCCCGGTTCGTGGCGTCCGTGGCGCAGGGCTGACCGCGCGTCAGAGCGCCGCCGCGAGCCCCTCGAGCGCGGCGAGCGGGTCCGGCCCGGCCGGGGCGAGCACCACCGCGTCCGCCCCGGC